>CAZTNS010000007.1:0-44959 GCA_964615585.1 uncultured Bacteroidales bacterium
TTCGACAGTAGCAGCACTAATCCGGATACACCTGATAAGCCGGTTAGACTTGATGTGGGTAGTTACCGAGGGTAGATGGGCATATACCAAACGCAGGAAAAGCCGTAATAAGACACCTGCAAGTGCCCAAATGTCCCTCTTTTGATGGGGGTAGGCTTTTTGAAAACGGAAAACCAATTTAAGTTGGTAAATGTTAAGTTTTTGTCGGTTGATAGTGATGTTAAAAGAAAAAAATGAGGTTCAAATGAATTTGTTTTTATAAGGTATATTTGCTTTCACAACAGGCTATCGTTAGTGTTTTTTAGAAGAAATTAATAGATACCTAAGATTTTTATTACAAGTAAATAGTTTTTAGTGTGGTCAGTTAATCGTGTTTTCAAGTAAAACCAATGCTATAAAAATATTTTTAGTTTCAAAGAATTTTTGTTAAATTTGCTTCAAAAGTAGATTGCATGTTATTGCAAGGTGCAATATGTAATTATAATTGATTTTATTTAATATGAAAAGATTTGTCATAATTAGTTTTCTGGTGCTTTTTATGTTCCCTGCTTTTTCACAGGATGATTGTTCATCAGCAATAAATATACCTGTGGAGTTATATTCCACGTGTGGAGAAATGGCTTTAGAGTCAGTGGATTTGGGGGCAGCGACACCATCAACAACAGGGCCTAATCCCGGATGTGCCAGTTTTAACAGTGGAACAACCAATGATTTATGGTACACTTTTCAGGTTCCGGCATCCACCAATACGATGGCTTTCCATGCCTTTAATTCGGATGCACTTGGACTGATGGATCAATCGGCTCCCGGTATGGCTGTGTATTCCGGGACTAATTGTTCAAATTTAACATTATTGGATTGTTTTGAATCAAGTGGTGGCTTTATGCAAAATGGAGAAATTCATTGGGAAAATATTTCAGGGCTTACTCCAGGGGAGACCATATACATTCGCATTTGGGATGAAAACAACCTTGACCAGCAATTGTTTATCGCTGCATCAGTGAGGCTTGAATTTCCTGAGGATGAATGTGAAACAGCAACACCATTATCGCAGGGTGGTTGTAATATTTTGGCAACCCCTGGTCCTGTCCAGGCTCCTGAAGATTGCGGCTGGAATACAAGTGATAATACTATTTTTTATGAATTTACTGTAACTGCTAGTGATAGTCAGCCTTACACAATAGAAGCCGAAAACGGTGAGTGTGTGTCTAATGCCGGCGGATTAAGTGATGCTGAAATTCAGTTAGCTGTCTGGTCATGGGATGGGACAAGTTGTGCAACTGTAGGTGGAAGCCCATACAGTGATCCAGCAAATAATTCCGGGTCCTATTACGGATGTGCCAATGGTACCGGAACTGTTACTTATTCCGAAAATCTGCCCCCGGGAGAATACATCCTTGCCATGGATGGATACAGTGATTTGAATGGAACATCACTGTGTACTTACGGATTTTCTGCTCCGTTTATTGAAGAAGATTTGATCGTTGACCTGACCACAACAGATGCCATTTGCGGAGAAAGTGGTTCAGCAAGCATCAGTGTTACACAGTCTTGTTCAGGAACCCCAACGTATAACTGGAGCACAGGTGATACTGGAAACAGTGTTTCAAACCTAACGGCCGGTTCCCATTCTGTTACGGTTACAGACGATGCTCCCTGTGGTGACACGGTTATTGATTTTGATATTGTTGATGATGGTGACATTTCGGTTGATGTTGTCATTTCAGGTGATATTTGCAACGGCCCGTTTGATGCAACTGCAGAAGTTACCGGTGCTGATCCCGCTCTTTGTGATTTTGACTGGTCAACGGGTGAAACAACTCAATCAGTATCGGATTTAACACCCGGAACATATACGGTGGATGTTACTTTTGGTACATGTCAGGATTCTGAAACCTTTGATGTAGAATACAGCAATGTTGAGTTTGATCTAACATACGATACCGGTGTATGTGCCGGAGAAAACGCCCAGGCCGAAGTTGTACCTACCCAGGGAGAACCACCTTTTTCGTATGCCTGGACAACAGGCGATGATACTCAAAGTATTACCATTAACAACAGTGGAAATTTTACAGTTACGGTCATGGATGACAACGGATGTACAGAAACTGAAAGTTTTACCGTGAATGTTTACCCTGCGGTTGATATTGATGCAGATATTACCGATAATGAGTGTTATGGAGAAACTATCGGCGAAATAGATGTAACCTTAAACAGTGGTTCACCTCCTTATGATTTTAGTTGGAATACCGGAGATACAAGTGAAGATATGTCGGATCTCGACCAGGGAACGTATAGTCTTACTGTCGTTGATGATCACGGTTGCAGCGCATCAGATGCCTGGGATATTAGCATGCCACCTGAATTCAGTTTTAGCTTTAGTGACGATACAAGTATCTGTGAAGGTGCTGAGGTAGATTTACAGATTGTTGCCACAGGTGGAACGCCACCATATGATTATCACTGGGATGGAATGGCCGGATACAACGAAGACAATTTAACAGTAGAGCCAGATACAACGACTACATTTACAGTATCAGTTACTGATGCAAACGGTTGTGAAACGGAATCTCAAAGTGTCGAGATCGTTGTGAGTCCGTATATGGGCATTGATATTGATGTCACTGATTGTTTATGTTATGATGATTGTGAAGGGGAAGCTGTTGCAACTGTAACAGGAGGTATTTCTCCATATGACTATTCATGGGAATCAGATACTGATTACGAACAAAATATTTGTGCGGGGATGTATGAACTTACAGTTATTGATGCAATTGGTTGTTCTGTAGTTGAACCTTACCAGATAACCCAACCAAATCCACTTGTATATAATCTGTATGCTGAGCCTGCAAGCTGTTCTTATACTGATGATGGCCTCTCCTGGGTTGGGGTTCAGGGGGGAACACCACCATACCAGTATATTTGGGACAATGGTGAAACAAGTGACTCCATTTATGTCGGGGGAGGTAATCATGGAGTAACCGTTACGGATGCTAATGGTTGTGTCCTGGAGTTGCAAAATTATGTCCCGGCACCAGATCCGATATTGATCACAGGTGTCTATAATCATGACATTTGTATCAATGGATCGGTGAGTTATTTTCCTGCAGCAACAGGTGGCAGTGGAATATATGATTTCCGGTACAGCATCAATGGTGATACCATTTGGAATCACAGTGCAATAAAAATAGACACACTTTCCCAAACTACTGATATTGTTCTGACAGTTAGAGACATGAATGGATGTACAGCAGAAAAGGAGTTTACAGTTTTTGTTTATCCTGAACTCAATATTACATCTTGTTATGTTGATCAGGATACCATATGCAAAGGTGATCCCGTAAAACTTTATACTGAAGTTACAGGGGGAAATGGTGGCCCTTATCAAATCTATCTTGATGGCAACAGTATTATTCCATCACCATATACTTTTTACCCATCAGAATCAGGTTATTACAGGGTTAAGGTAAACGATATGTGCTCTACACCTGCTCTTCGCGATTCAATTTATATACATGTCTGGCCATTACCAAAAAACAATTTTACTTCTGATGAAATTGAGGGATGTTCTCCGCTTACTGTTTCTTTCAGCGAAACTACCGGTGTTGAATTTGCAGAATTTGAATGGAATTTTGGTGATGAGCATTTTTCTTATGAACGCAATCCCGTACATGTTTACCGTAAAAGCGGAAATCATACGGTTAAATTAAAAATAATTGATGAACACGGTTGCACTAGTACTAAAGAAAAAGTACACATGATCAGGGTATTTCCCTTACCTTCCCTCGATTTTTATAAAAAGCCGGATGATGTTAATATTTTAAATCCTTTGGTTACATTTTATCCTGTGACAGAACATACTGACAGCCTGTACTGGTATTTTGGTGATGGTGACTCAGTTCATAACACTGTAAATCAGATATCACATCTCTATGAGGGAATTGGCGAATATGTTGTAAAGCTTATTGGGGAAAGTAACCATGGTTGCCTGGATACGATCAGCAAAGTGATACAAATTGATGAAGAATACAGTTTTTATGCACCGACAGCCTTTACACCCAACAGGGATGGTTTTAATGATTGCTTTTCTGTATGCGGACATGGTATTGATCCAAATGAGTTTTCACTCAAAATTTACAATCGATGGGGTGAACTTGTCTTTAAGACAGATAAATATGATGATTCTGATGGATGCAATGCCTGTAATGAAGGATCATGGGACGGTACTTACCAGGGAGATTTGTTGAAAGGAGACAAGGTAATTGACCAGGGAGTATATGGATGGGTTTGTACTTTCAAGGATAAAAGCGGCATTGTAAATGAATTCAGTGGGGTTGTAAAGTTGATCAGATAAATACAGCTTGTTTTTAGTCGGCTATCTCAATTATTTCAAAATCTTTTGACAATTTATCATCAAATTGCATGGTATATAAAGTCCATATCTCATTGGGTCGATAAAGCACGATTTCAATTTTTACAGGCTGGCGGTCATATTTCAACATATATGTATATTTCACGAAGGAATCACCTATGCTTTGAAGTTTTGTCAACTCTTCACCGTAATATTCCCCAAGCAATTTACGGGATGTGTTCAGGCGTTCTTTGATACGGTCAATCCCATCCTGATTTTGCTTTATGTACGGATTGGTGGTGAAAATATATGTTATGGCCTTGTCAGGGCTGTGCTCAAAAGTATCAAAGAAGGGATCCAGAATATCTTCCGGGTTTTTTTGTGACAGGGCAGGCAAAGATAATAATAAAATCAGGCTGAATATTAAGTATTTCATGGTCAAAAGTTTTTAAAGATATGAATGATGCATATGATGTTCTTCCATTAATTTGCGCATGTTGATCAGGGCATAACGCATGCGTCCCAATGCCGTGTTGATGCTGACACCGGTTTGTTCGGCAATCTCCTTAAAACTCATGTTCCCGTAATGTCGCATCATTACGACCTGTTTTTGGTTATCGGGCAATTTATCTATCAAAAACCGAACATCATTTTCTGTCTGGCGATCTATCATTTTATCTTCGATGGTACCATCAGAAAATTTTGGAGAATTCAGAATATCCATTTCGCTGTCATCATTTGAATACGTGTTCTGGTTTTTGCTTTTCCTGAAATAATCAATTGTCAGGTTATGAGCTATCCGTATGACCCATGAAATAAATTTTCCTTTATCAACATATTTGTTTTTTTCAAGAGATTTTATTACTTTAATAAAGGTGTCCTGAAAAATATCATCTGCAACGTGGGGATTTTTTACAATTAACAGGATATAAGTATAAACCCGGTCTTTGTGGCGTTTGATCAGCTCCTGCATATAATTTTTTTCGCCTTTAACAAAACCTTCTACCAGTTGCTGGTCTGTTAGCACAGTAAAATTCATATGTATTCCTCTATTGGTTAAAAGCGTAAAATATGTTCTATAGGCAGTTTCCTTTTTTATGTTATAATTATTATTAAACGATTTTGTTTAATTTCTGTTATGCAAATGTACAAAAAAAAATTGTTTTGTGCATCTTTGCATGACAAAATTTTATTATTTAACATAATATCAACAAATACCGTACCATTCTTAATGGAAAAGCAAAGCATAAAAGTAAAAAATGTAAAGGTTCATAATCTGAAAGGTGTTGATCTTGAAATACCATATAATAAACTTATTGTTGTAACCGGGCTTTCAGGTTCAGGAAAGTCCAGTTTGGTTTATGATACACTGTATGCAGAAGGTCAACGCCGTTATATTGAAAGCCTGTCATCCTATGCACGCCAGTTTTTTGGAAGGCTCAGTAAACCGGAAGCTGATATGATAAGCGGGATTCCACCAGCCATAGCAATACAGCAAAAAGTAGGAACAAGGTCGTCCCGTTCAACGGTGGGTACGATGACGGAAATTTATGATTATATAAAATTGCTTTATGCCCGTATTGGCAAAACATATTCTCCGTTATCCGGAAAACTTGTCAAAAAGCAAAATGTAAATGATGTGACAGATTATCTCAATGAAAAACCTGAAGGAGTCAAGGTTTATATTTGCTTCTATATGGATGTGACTGGTGATCTAAGAAGAACCTGGCTTGAAAATTTGAAGAGCAAAGGTTTTAGACGTTTATGGATAGATCGCAGCATCAGAAAAATTGATGAATTGAAAGCTCATAAGATCAGGGAAAATTCTGTTTGTGTTGTGCTGGATAGGGTAAAAAACAGCCATGACAAAACTACCCAAAGCAGAATAAGGGATTCTGTAGAAATGGCATTTAAGGAAGGGGAGGAAAATTGTGTTGTTGTAACTGAATCATGCGGAAAGTTTACGCAACAGGTTTTTTCTACAGTATTTGAAGAAGATGGTATTCGTTTTGAAGAACCTACTGAAAATTTGTTCTCTTTTAATAATCCGCTGGGGGCTTGTCCTGAGTGCGAAGGTTATGGCAGTGTAATTGGTGTTGATAAAGATTTGGTTATTCCGGATCCACATTTGTCAGTATGGGATGACTGTGTAGTTGCCTGGAAAGGAGATAAAATGAAAAAATGGAAAGATCAACTTGTTATGAATGCTTCCAAAGTAAATTTTCCTGTGCATCGTCCTTATATTGACCTGACAGAAGAGCAGAAAAAAATGCTATGGGAAGGATGTAGTGTTTTTTATGGAATCAACGATTTTTTTAAGTATCTGAACAAAAAAAAATATAAAATTCAGTATCGTGTGATGTTGTCACGATACAGGGGAAGAACTGTTTGTCCTGAGTGCCTTGGAAAGCGGCTGAAAAAGGAGGCCGGATGGGTAAAAATCAACAATAAAAGTGTACATGATCTGGTGGATATGAGTGCCGGGAGATTGCTGAATGTGATGGAAAACCTAAAACTTTCCAAAGGGGATCATCAGATTGCTGATCGTATTCTGGCAGAAATCTGTAACCGCATTCGTTTGATGATTAATGTAGGGGTTCCTTATCTTTCTATTAATCGGCATGCTTCAAGTTTGTCGGGAGGTGAGACGCAAAGGATCAACCTGGTAACTTCACTAGGCAGTGCTTTAGTCGGTTCTCTTTATATTTTGGATGAGCCTTCTGTTGGATTGCATCCACGGGATACTCATCTCCTGACAGATGTGCTCAAAAATCTGCGTGATCTGGAAAATACAGTTATTGTGGTTGAGCATGAAGAAGCTGTTATCAGGGAGTCTGATCATATTATAGACATAGGACCCGGCGCAGGTTATCAGGGAGGCGAGATTGTTTTTAATGGGCCTTTGCAGACATTTCTTAGTGAATCCGATTCCATAACTGCTGATTATCTCAATCACAAACGCTATATACCGGTACCTGAGAAAAGAAAAGCATGGAAAAACAGCATCAAAATATTTGGTTTGCGACAGCATAATTTGAAAATTGATGAGTTGGAGTTACCCCTCGAAGTGATGTGCGTAATAACCGGTGTCAGTGGTTCGGGAAAAAGCACCCTGGTTGGGGATATTATTACTCCTGTAGTACAAAGAAATCTCGGAGATAATTCCGTAAAACCTGGTATGCATAAATCATCAGAAGGTGATTTTTCATCCCTGACAGATGTGCAGTATGTTGATCAGCATCCCATTGGCAAATCATCGCGTTCCAATCCGGTTACATACATCAAGGCATGGGATGATGTCAGACGGTTGTTTGCTGAACAAAAGTTATCAAAACAACGGGAATACAAACCTGCATACTTTTCGTTTAATGTTGATGGAGGCCGGTGTGAAGCCTGTAAAGGGGAGGGCCAGATAAGGGTTGAAATGCAATTCATGGCTGATGTTTATCTGACATGTGAAGAATGTGGGGGAAAACGGTTTAAAAATGAAATCCTGGAAGTTAAATACCATGGAAAAAACATTGCGGATGTTTTGGGTATGACAATAAATCAGGCTGTAGAATTCTTTTCACGGCCAGGTGCCCGTGAAAAACAGATTGTAAAACTGCTGAATAATTATCTGAAAGTGGGGTTGGGTTATCTGAAATTGGGACAAGCTTCAAATACGCTTAGTGGTGGAGAGAGCCAGCGTATAAAGCTGGCATCTTTTCTTAGCAATGAAAAGCAAATGCCTGGTTTGTTTGTTTTTGATGAACCTACAACAGGCTTACATTTTCATGATATACATAAACTGTTGTCTTCACTGCAACAGCTTAAAAACCGTGGTCACAGCATTGTGATCATTGAACATAATCCTGAAATAATCAAGTCGGCAGATTGGGTGCTTGATCTAGGGCCCGAAGGGGGGGATAAGGGGGGAAGACTTGTGTTTGCCGGCACGCCTGAAGGTATAGTCAAATGCAAGCAGTCTTATACAGGCAAATACCTGAAAGACAAGCTTAATGCATGAAAATCAATCAATGCGGATTTGACCACCGACCACCAGTCAACGCCTACCCTTCACCACCATCGCCATTTTCCTCCTCAGCTTCTTTTTCAGCCTGCTCCCTTTCGTATGCTTCTATGGCTTTATCGTTGAGGATGTCTTTGTCTATAAGGATATGATACCATTGAATAACTTTTTTGATATCACCGATGTGTACTCTGTCCTGGTCGTAATCGGGAAGGATTCTTTCCATAAATGCAACAATATCTTCCTTAGATGATTTATGGTTGATGGTTTTTCCGCCATCATAAAGTTCATAAATGTTATTGAAAACTTCCACAAGGGGTTTTTCTTCATTTTTTGTGTAAATGGCAATGTCTTCAAGTGAACTGATCTGGGATGATGCAAATGCCGGAAATCGTTTGCCTGTCTCAAGTGATTCAACGATAATGCTGCTCCGTGCTTGTGAGATCATTTTATACAATCCCGGTTTTCCTCCAATGGCTAAAATTTCTTCCAGATACATAGTTTTCCTTTTTTTTTATTATTTAATTATGTTTTAAACTTAGGTAATTTGTTTTTCTTTTTTCAGTGTTTCGTATGCTTCATTAACTTTTTGGAATTTTTCTTTGGCGAAAACCTGAAAATCTTTACCCAGATGACTGACTTTATCAGGATGATATTTAACAGCCATTTTCCGGTATGCTTTTTTGATTTCCTGCACACTGGCATTTCGATCAATTTCAAGTATTTTGTAAGCTGACTCAGTATCTTTAATGAACATTGATTTAATGGAAATGTAATCTTTTTCATCAATGTGGAGGAAAGTTGCAATTTTCCGGATAAGAAATATTTCACTTTCGCTAATATGCTTATCTGCATTGGCAATGCCAAACAAAAGATGGATAAGCTGCAGCCTTTCTGCGTATTTCATGTTGCGTTGGATCTGAGCGCATACATCTTCAACGGGAATGTTTTTTTTAAGAATGTCGCGAAGCATGAGCACTGCATCAGCAGCTTTTTCATAACCAAAAGTCTGAACAAAAAACTTTTTGACATATTCAAGTTCAGATTTGGTTACTTTGTTGTCAGCTTTCATTACAGCGGCAACCAGTACTATTAACGAGGCTGCAAAATTGCCTCTTGCTATTTGTGTTTGACCGGTTTTGACAGAGGTAGAGTCAAAAAAACTGCCTACAGCAAAGCCTAATATTGCTCCAATGGGACCTCCTAGAACAAAACCAAGGCCTCCGCCTAACCATTTTCCATATTTAATCATTGTTCGCTAAGGTTTTATAAATTTTCAAAATCTGAGGTAAAACTTCGTCGTTGTCATTGTTTCTGATCAAAAATGTTGCCAAATTTATAAAATTCTCAGGATCTTCCTGGGAATTTATGCGTTGTATAACAGAAGCTGTATTAATATTGTCTCGTTTTGTTGTGCGTTTAATGCGTTCTTGTTTATTAGCAAGTACAAGAATAGTTGCATCCAGTTGTTTGTAAAATTCAGTTTCAAACAGGATAGCCGCTTCTATCATTACCACATTCTTATCCTGATTTTGTGACCATAGATTAAAATCATTGTAAACTGCAGGATGTACAATTTTGTTTATAGTATGGCGGGCTTCAGTATCATTAAAAATTAATTCACTCATTTTAGCTTTGTCCAGCTTGCCATTAATGAACAGAGATGTATCTAAAACCTGAGAAATATTTTTTCTGATGTGTTCAGTTTCCATCAGTTTTTTTGCTTCGGTATCCGCATAGTAAACAGGGATGTCAAGTGTCTCAAAAGCTTTGGCAATATCTGTTTTTCCGCTACCTATGCCTCCTCCGATCCCTATACGCTTCATTAATCACTGATTTTGTTTTCAATAAAATCAACATTGTCCCTGTGTAACCTGATATTTTGAATGTAATCGGGTTTTAATATAAGTTCAGGGTACAATTTGTTGTTTTTTGCCTTTTCATAATCTGCCCTTAGCCGGAATGATGAGGTCGAAAACTCTTCGTAGCGGCTGACAGGTATCTGGAATGATATTTTAATATCCTGTGGGATCAATTCAATCTCAACATCTGGAGGAACGTTGATGACTTCTACAGGGATTTTTACACTGGTTTCAGTAAATTTGTCAATTTTTATATCAAGTTTTACCCTTTTTGGATCAAGTTCTGTTTTCTCAGGTGGTTTTAAAGGAACGTACCGGCTGATGTCTGCGTTGAGTTTGCCGTATTCCATATTCGTGGTGTTGATGTGGGTTAATTTGCTTATAATATGTGTTGGCCCTTTTGCTTTTACAGAATCGGGAGAGAATAAGGGACCTGATGATATCATGTGTTGTTGAGCAACAGAGAAGGAAATCTTGGATTGTACGGGTAGTTTTTTGGTTATGGTTTTTGAAACATACAGATGCAATGTATCGGGATATATACCTACAGCCTCAACTTTGCCTTTGAAAAGTTTTTTTGCATTTGAAAGCACATTTTCAGCCAAAATAAAATAATGGTCATCACTTATTTTCCCTGGCATTGTTCTTTCCATGTTTATAATAATCGGAGTTTTAGCATGGTCGATTTTATAACTCAGTATATCATATCCATGTCCGAATATTTCAACCCCGATGTGAGATGGAACCCCGTCATTCAAACCTATGTTTTTAGGTACATTGGTAAATTTTACGGGGTATTGTATTACATGAGTATATTCCTTATTCAGGGCATTAAGCAGCCACAATAATCCTGAAATAGCCAGAAATAAACCAAAAATTATGGTGTTTCGGTTCATTCTGACCTGTTTCAGTTTACTAAACAGTATGTAAAATCTGTTTTTGCTATTCACCAAATTGTTTATCTTCCTTGTTGCTGGGGATACACGGGATTTATGGCTGTTTTATCTACTGAAATAACCACGTCGTTTGCCACTTCAACTTCGATGGTTGTTTCTTTAATGTTTTTAATTTTCCCGTGGATGCCACCGGAAGTTACGACTTTATCTCCTTTTTGGACATTTTCGCGAAATTTTCGCATTTCTTTTTGCCTTTTCATTTGAGGCCTGATCATAAAGAAATAGAAAACGACCAGGATCAATGCCAGGAAAATAAAACTGCTCCAAGGGCTTTGTTCAGATCCGCCCTCGGGATTCATCGTTAAAATAATACCTAATGGGTTCATATAATCTTATTTTTTATTTGGTTACAATGTTGCAACTTATTCTTAATTCTGTGGTATTTGGCTGAGTATTGGCAAATACTTTAACTGATTTTTTTTGTTCTCCGCTACGTCCCTGACTGTTAAATACAATTTCAATAAAACCATTTTCACCAGGTGAGATAGGCTTTTTTGTCCATGATGGTGTAGTACAACCACATGATGCTTTTACATTGTTGATGATCAGGTCTGATCCGCCAACATTAGTAAACTTGAAAGAATAGGCTACTTTTTCTCCCTGGATGACTGTGCCAAAATTGTATTCTTTTACAGGAAAATCAAATTCCGGAAGGCTGCTCATATCGGGATTTCCTTTAGCACTTATGGGATTTTGAACATTAGTAACATTAACAGTGTCATCCCTGGTTGTGTCGTTATTATCTTTTTCTGGCTTACAAGTAGTGAAACTGATCATCATAATCAGTATCACTGCTGTGATGTAGTACTTTATTCTCATTCTTGTTTTTAATAATTTTTGTAAAAATACAATTTTCTATATTCATAAAAAACAATCAGATGTAAAAAATGTTTTTCTGTAAATAATTTCTGTTTCCCAAATCATTCAATATCTGCATTTCGAATTCGCTCACTTTGTTTACATTGGTGTCGTGTCAAGCCAAATAGAACGTTTAAATTTGCAGTAGAACCATTTGTTTATGTAACCTGTTTGATGGTTATTCATCCAACAAATGATTTTCTGTAACTAATCAGTGTGAACATAAAAATATAAATATACATCAAAAAAAGTACCTACTCACCGCAGAGACGGAGAGGCGCAAAGATTAAAAATTATAAAAAATGTTTGCAAATCTTATGAACCCTTAATATGGATGCAGTGATTTGACTCATCTTTTTTCAGTGGTCATGCCCGGCTTTCGAGTAGGACGGTGGCCGGGTGTGTTCCGCTAACCGGCGGAAACTGGATGCTTCATTGCGTCTTTGCGTCTTAGCGGTAAAAATGTATGCGCCTGAATAGTTACGATTTTCTTAACCGTTTCTGTAATATTTTTACTTGTGAATAAAAATGTTTCTTGATTCGGAGCTATGTGCTACACCATAAAATGCAATGCAGGAGGTGTTCCTGAGCGAACAATTTCCGTCTGAGCCGGACAAGTTTTTCTTTTTGGTTTCTGGCTATGCCGGTTTAGGGGCATTTATAATGGTGTTTCTCTGAAATAATTTGTTAAAAAAAATATTTTTCTTGCATATTTCGAAATAAGGTAATATATTTGCAACCTCATTACAGAATTGAACGGTGTCGTAGTTCAGTTTGGTTAGAATGCCGGCCTGTCACGCCGGAGGTCGCGAGTTCGAGTCTCGTCGACACCGCATTAAAGAGTAACGTAAGTGGTAGCAAGCGGTTACATTACCTGCAAATGCAGGGATGGCCGCTTGCTTTTTTTATTGCAGGCAGTCAGAAAATAATTGGGTTTTTAGCGATTTTCAACAAAAAGTGACACAATAATGAACACAATTTATTATTCTGAACCGGCTGCTGTTTTAAGAAACGATTATGTTAAGAAAAACGGTGAAATCCCTGTATTAATCAGGGTTAGATTAAATGGAAAAGTTTTAAGATATTCCGCCGGATTATCAATTTTGCCACAATATTGGGATAAAAAAGCAAAAAGAATTAGGAAGGTGAACACAGAAACCAGGATAAAAGATAAAAAGCTTGAAAAGAAATTAAACAGGGCCAGGGAAATTATTTTGACGTACTGGGGAAATTCCTGGTACCTGGATCATAAGATATTTAAACGTGAATTTGCTCTAAATTCAGGCATGGAACTTGATAACTTTAACGAATATGTAAAAACCAACATCGAAAATGAACGGGCAAGGTATTCCGATCAGACGTTGAAAACATACCGGACAGAATTATCAAAACTCAGGCGGTTTAATTCTGAAATTGCATTTAACCAGATTAACAGGGGCTTTCTTATGGAATATTATTCCTGGATGAAATATGAGCTGAACAATTCAGATAATACCAGGAACAAATCTTTATCATTTTTGCGTACGTGGATCCGGAAATTATACCAGGAAAAAAAGATTGAAAAAAATCCATTTGATGACATTCAGATTAAATTCAAACCGGGAGTAAGGCCATTCTTAACCATTGATGAAATAGAATTAATTAGAAAATACGAGCCGGCAAATGATTTTGAAATTGCTGTCAAAGATGCTTATTTATTTTCTGTGTTTACCGGTTTAAGGTTTGGAGACATATCGAGCCTGAGAGATGAAAATATTACAGAAAACCACATCTCAATTAAAATGAGAAAAACAGCAAGGCCTTTATATGTTCCTATCGTGCCTGGTGCATCGGAAATATTAAATAAAAGGAACAAGACAGGGTTAATTTTTGATGATTTACCTTGCAATCAGGTTACTAACAGGATATTAAAGGAAGTTGCCAGGAAAGCCGGCATCACAAAAAACATCACCTTTCACACGGCCAGGCATACTTTTGCAACTGTAGCACTTAATGCCGGTATTAGCATTAAAATTGTACAGGCAGTACTGGGGCATAACAGATTGTCAACTACAGAGCTTTACGCAAAGCTTGCAACCAAAACGATTAAAAATGAGTTGGATAAATTCCCGATATAAAATTTGGAAGATGGAAACAAAAGTTAAAAAGCAGATAAATATTTTGCCGGTTAAAATAAATACAATATATTTGAACAAAATTAAGTTATAACTGTGTAAAGTAATAACTGTAAACCATATAAATTTTGTAGCAAAATGTTACAGAACGGCACAATTAATCTTTTTCACAATCAGATTTTCCATAAATTAGGATCGTTGTTTTTCCCCATGCAAAGTAAGACCATGATTGATAGGTATTACGATAGTATGGTGTCTGAAACAAACGAAGCAGCCCAAAATTTGCGTAGAATAAACAGTAAAATAGAAGAAATAGATCCAAGGGATGCCGTGGATATATTGGAAATTATTAATTTTTTGAATAAGTGGATTAATAAAATTGATAAGCTTTCAAAAACACTACACGATGAGGATATTGAATTAAGAAACTCCATAGTTGATTTTTTAAATCAATACAAAGAATTTAAGACATCAATTGAGAAAGTAGTTGAAGATTTTGAATTTATGTGCATGGCTGAGCCTGTTTTAGGTGAGGCATGGAATTCTCCAGAAGAAGACTGCTGGGATTAAGATTAAGTTTATGAAGAAAATGTACAAATCCGGAGATATTGTAAAAGTATTCTTTCCATTTTCAGACAAAAAAGAAGGCAAAACAAGGCCAGCATTAATAATATCAAAAGAATCAATTAATAATCCAAGTTGTATTGTACTTCAAATTACAGGACAAATACACGGTGGTGATACACATTATGAGATAAAACCAAGCATGATTAAAAATTGTAAATTAGAAAAAATATCTTACGTTAACTTTCATCACGTAACGGTTATACGTGCTATATTTATTAAGCAAAAATTAGGTGAACTGAAAGCTAAACAATTACGAGAGGTAGTCTCTAAGTTTAAAGCCCTTATTTATCCTTAAAATTTGCTAACAATTTCCTTTCCCTGGTTTCCTTCCGGAATCATTTATTGCTAACAAAACAAAAACCGGTCGAGCCGGATCAGGAAAGATTAAGTTAGCAAAATGATAGCAAATTAAAATAAATCGGTGTGTGTTCCCATACGCACAAAATTAACCTCGTTGTCCTCTATATCGTAAATTAAAATCCAATCCGGTTTTATGTGTGCATCAATAAATCCCTTCCAATTGCCGGAAAGGTTATGATGCTTGTGTTTTGCCGGTAATTTGCCTGTTTTTACAAGTATATCATAGACATGTTCAAAGGCTTTCATGTCATAGCCTCGTTTCTTGCAAAGCTTGTAATCCTTTTTGAATTTATTGGTAAAATTAGCTTTATACATCAGGCATCTAATTTGTTGAAGAAATCCCTTTTTCCTTTTGTCTGTACGACATTTCCATCTTTAACGTCCTGAATGGCTTTTGCCGTTTCATCATTAGGTATCTTATGGATTTGAACAACATTATTTAATGACTTCAATAAATTCACAAGGTTTTTGCCTGCTTTTGTTCTTTCGTTGATATGTACAGTGTATGTTCCCATGGTATTTATATCTTTTACTGCAAATATAAGGAAAAATTTAATGCAATTGTTTAATTTCTAAATTCCGGATCACTTACAGTTTTGGCCAGGCCGTATTTAACACAAGCTGTATAATTGTGCAGGCAGTATGTTTTTTCACCGGCAGCAATTCTGGCATTGACTTCAAATGGCATCTTATCATAACCATACAACAATAGCTGGTAAAAATAAAACCGGGAAAACATGATGAATCCAAATTGCATATACTGCCTCCGGTGTTCCATTTCGTGTTTGATAAGTCTTTTGTTGTGCATGTCCTCTTCCTGGATAAGGATGCCAAAGGGTGGGAGGGTCATTGAATTATAATTGAATGGCAATTTCCGGACCGGAATTATTACCGGCCTGGTATTGAGTTTTTCATGTTTCAAAAAAACCGGTGTGGATCCACACCGGTTTTTTAATTTTTAGATAATTTACTTTTTAAGATTTTTTCCTGCTTCTTTCACGCAGGTTTGCCATTTTTTACGAGGACTTTTTTTGCGAATCCTCTTTGCTTCAGCCATTATTTTTTTTCCCTGGCTGCCGAGCTTCTTTTTTGTCATTTTTGCCATAATATTTAAGATTAAAGTGTTAGCTTTCGTCATCCACTTGTTTAGCTGCTATTGCCAGGCCGGCAACAAGCAGGAATATAAGTATCAGGAAGCGGTCAAAAAAACCAGAATGATTATATCCGAAGATATAAGAGTATACTGTAACGTTTACAACATTAAAGAAATATTATGATATGCATTTCCCCCTTTTATTAAAATGCCAGAATGAAATAGATCTAAAGCTATAAATCCTGGCGTATTTTTGATTTTGTTCCAGGCTTTATGCATTCCCAATGACCAGTATATGTCATCAATGATAATAACCCCATCAGGATTTAAGCAATCAGATGTAGCATTGAATAATCTTAACGTAGCATTGTGACGATGATTTCCGTCAATAAAAATCAGGTCATAAGTTTTATTATTTTGTTTAAGAAAAAACTCAAATTCAGCATTAACTATATGCAAATTATTATTAACATAAGATTTGCTGTTTTTTCTGGCAAAATCACTTATTCGGGGACATCCTTCCACAGAAACAACATCTGCTTTTTGTGCAACATTGGATAACATAACAGCAGTAGTTCCCAGTGATGTCCCCAGTTCCAGTACAGATTCCGGGTTCTTGAAAAATGCAAGTCTGGACAGAAATAGCAGTTCTTTATAATTAGATGTAGAATATTTAGCAATGTCTGAAATAGATCTGTTTTTTCCCATTTTTCGTGAACCTGCTCCCAAATCACGGACACTGATATTTTGATGGGTGTTCATTAAGCCATTTAAATACTTAAGTGATGGAGTTACTCCATAAGGTATGGCTTTAGATAATAGTGCTTCCATGAGCCATTTAGGTAAATCTATAGTCTTGATGTTTTGCAGTTTTTTAGATTTATATCTGTGATACAGATACATTATAGCCCTGTGCATCATTTTATTAGATTCATCATTGTTGTTACGAAAGTAATGGAAAAAACCAATGAATGTCACAATAACTCAAAAATTTTATGTTACAAAGATGTTATGGCATTATTTCCCATAAACTTTTTTTATCTTCACATCCAGGAAATCTGAATCAATGGCATCGCAATTACAAAATGACATAAAATTTCTGAAAGGTGTTGGTCCAAAACGTGCCGAACTTCTTAAAAAAGAACTGGATATACATACTTTTGGTGATCTGCTTAATTATTTTCCTTACCGCCATACTGATCGTTCTAAATTTTATAAAATATCTGAGTTAAAAGAGGGCATGCCAATGGTACAGTTAATAGCCACCGTGCATGCGCCAAAAACCCTTGGAGGCAAGCGTTTTTCACGCCTGACAGCCATGTGTAGTGATGATAGTGGCAGTATAGAACTTGTGTGGTTTAAAGGGGCTAAATGGATCAAAGACAGTCTCAAACCAGGCCATCAATATGTGATTTTCGGGAAACCTACCCGGTACAAGAGGCGGTTGAACATGGCACATCCAGATATGGAAATTCTGGAAAAATGGCAACAAAAACCTGCTACAGGCTTAATGCCGCATTACAACACTACAGAAACCCTTAAAGATCAGAAGTTGCACAGCAAAGCAATACAAAAACTACAGGGAAATCTGCTGAACAGCCTGACTGATAATATTCCTGAAAATTTGCCGGAATACATAAGGCAGAAATATCGTCTCATTGGAAAAAGCAAAGCAATACGGAGTATGCATTTTCCGGAGAGTACTGAAACACTGTCAAGGGCGGAATACAGATTGAAATTTGAAGAATTGTTTTTTATTCAGCTTGGGATACTTAAGAGTCGTAACCAACGAAAGAAACAAATTCCCGGGTACGAATTTTCATTCGTCGGTCAACATGTTAATGATTTTTACAAAAAAAATCTTCCTTTTGAGCTTACAAATGCACAAAAACGTGTCATCAGGGAAATCAGAAAAGATATGGGCAGTGGTCAGCACATGAACCGGCTTTTACAAGGTGATGTTGGTAGCGGTAAAACGCTTGTAGCCCTTATGTGTATGCTAATTGCTATTGACAATGGTTTTCAGGCCAGCCTGATGGTGCCTACAGAAATTCTTGCCCAACAGCACTATCAGGCTATAAGTGAGTTTCTCAAAGGACTGAATGTCCGTGCCGAATTGCTGACTGGTTCCACAAAACAAAAAAACAGAAAAGCCATTCATGAAGGTCTTCAATGCGGTGATATAAACATACTAATTGGAACACATGCATTGTTAGAGGATGTTGTAAAATTTAAAATGCTGGGAATTACCATTATAGATGAACAACACCGCTTTGGTGTAGCCCAGCGGGCAAGGTTATGGGAAAAGTCTAATCAGCCGCCTCATGTTCTTGTAATGACTGCGACTCCTATTCCCCGAACTCTTGCTATGACTGTGTATGGAGACCTGGATGTTTCAACAATAGATGAGTTACCACCCGGGAGAAAACCTGTGATTACAAAACATGCAACTGACAGGCAAAGACTCCGTGTGTTTCAGTTTATGCGTGATGAAATTAAGAAAGGTCGCCAGGTATTTGTTGTTTATCCACTTATAAAAGAATCTGAGCACATGGATTTTAAAGACCTTGAAGATGGGGTAGAAAGTATGCTTCGTGCTTTCCCCCGGCCTGAATATCAACTCGCTGTTGTCCATGGTAAGATGAAACCTGAGGATAAAGAAAAATCCATGCAGTATTTCAAAAGCGGTGCGGCCGATATTCTTGTGGCTACAACTGTAATTGAAGTCGGGGTAGATATTCCCAACGCTACGGTACTTATTCTGGAATCTGCTGAAAGATTTGGGTTATCGCAAATGCATCAGTTACGCGGTCGTGTCGGGCGTGGGGGAGATCAATCTTATTGTGTGCTTATGACCAAAAATCAACTTGGTGAGAATTCCAGGCAGCGTATAGAGGTTATGATACGTAGCAACGACGGATTTGAAATTGCAGAAGCTGATATGAAACTTCGCGGTCCGGGTGATATCGAAGGGACTCAACAAAGCGGGTTACCTATCAATCTGAAAATTGCCAACCTTGGCAGAGATCAACAACTGTTGCAGTTTGTCCGTAATATAGCTGAACACATTCTGAAAAAAGATCCACAACTTAATTTGCCCGAAAACCAGCTTTTAAAGCGTGAACTTGATAAACAAAACAAAAATAAACTAATATGGAGCATGATTTCTTAACCCAAAATTTACATGTGTTTTTACAGGTTGAGTACGAGTTTTGCAACCAACTTAATTTACCATTAACAAAATGAACAATATGAAAACAATACTTATATCTATTAGCTTGGCATTGTTTGCCTTACAATTGTATGCCCAGAACATTATCTTGCTGCACAGCAACGACATGCATTCAAAGCTCAACGGTTTTTCTCCTGAGATTGAATATACACCCTTGTCAATCGGTGATGATAGTACGATGGGCGGTTTTTCCAGAATTGCAGCCATGATAAAAAAGGAAAAATCACAACATTCCGATGATATAGTGCTTGCTGTTGATGCCGGTGATTTTTTGATGGGGTCTCTTTTTCATCCGTTGGAAAAGTCAACTGGTTTCCAACTTGGCCTGATGCACGATATGGGGTATGAATATGTTTCCATAGGAAATCATGAGTTTGATTATGGACCGGAAATACTTGCTCAAATCATTACCAAAGCCATGCAAAATGGCCCTATCCCGCAATTATTGCTTACCAATGTAGAATTTGATAAAAACGATGGACGTGATGATTCACTAGAAGCCCTGTTTGACAAGGGAGTAATTAAGAGGTTTGTTATCAGGGAAGAGAAAGGCATAAAAATTGCGTTTCTTGGGATTTATGGTGAAGATGCTGTGAAAGTTCAGCCTTATTTGGAACCTTTAACAATGTCTAATCCCTACAAGATTGCCAAAAAAACAGCAAAAAAACTCAAAAAAAGTGGCAAAGCAGATGTTGTTATTGTCTTGTCACATTCCGGAATCAATAAATCCAACGGGGAATGGAACGGAGAAGATGTTAAACTGGCAAAAAGAGGATCAAAATATATTGATGCCGTTTTTAGCGGTCATTCGCACAGTATTACAGAAGAAGCATGTATTGTTAATGGTACCCCCGTTGTACAAACAGGTGCAGGGGGGAAACATCTTGGCAAACTTGTGCTTTCGCGTAAAGAAAACCGTTTTGTTATGGACGAGTTTTCACTTTTGCCTGTTGATGATTATATTTTAGGGGAAAAAACCATTCAGAAACAAATTGAAAAACAAAAGAAACTCATACAACAAAAGATACTTGATCCGCTACAAATAGAATATGAAACTCCGGTTTTTGAAACCAATTTTGAAATGTCATGTGATGAAACCCGGGACCTGCATTTATCTACTTTGGGGGTGTTTTTAGCCGATGCCATTTATCATGACATCCGAGCCCATGGCATACATACTGATGTCAGTATCATTGCAGCAGGGGTAATCAGGGACAGGATTAATCCCGGAATGAACGGAAAACAGGGAATAGCTGACATTTTTCGGGTATGCTCACTGGGACAGGGAGAAGATAGTGTTCCAGGTTATCCGCTTGCCCAGGTATATGTAACCGGAAAAGAGTTGAAAAATGTTATGGAAGTTCTTCTGATGATACGTGAATCCAGCACATCAAGCTATTGTTATTATAGTGGTATCAGGATATATATGGATGCCAATAAAGGATTTCTTAACAAAGTCAGGAAAATTGAATTGGGCAATGACAAAGACGGTTGGCAACAAATTGACATCAGCAGAAAAAATGAAAAATTGTATGCTGTTTCTGCAAGTGCGTATATGCTTGAATTTATTGGCATGATAAAAAAGAAAACCCTGGGACTTGTAAAAGTAAATCCCAAATTACAAGACGGCAGTAAAATGAAGAACATCAGAGATGCCGTTTTGGACTATGATTCAGATAAACAGGGAGTTCAGGAAGGGAAAGAATGGCTGGCATTTTACCGTTATGTTAGCGGGTTTCCCAATACCAGCGACAATGGAATTCCCAATATGCCCAAAAGATATAAAACCCGCTTCAATCCGGTAATTAATTTGAATAAAGATTAAAAAAAATTGATGTTCAAACGATTGTCTTTCCACTCAGTTTACAGCAAAACTTATATTTACATCGTTCACTATATCTTTATGCATTACAATAACAGTAGAGCAAAAAATTAAAATTTAAACAAGTGAAACGATGAAAATTTGTTAAATCTAACACAGGGTTAATATGAAGTTGTCATATCTGCATCAACGGCAATGATATAATCAGCTTTTCCCTCGTTATCAGGGAGCAGGCTTGAAATATCTTCTTGGGTAACAGTGGTTATGGTTACTTTTTCCAAATGTGGTTTATAATGCATCAGGTACCATACTATGCCTTCATGATATTCAGAGTGGAAAGCCCCGTTATAATGCAGAAAGTGTTTTCCCTCGCTCATGGCCTGTCCAATTGAGTAAGCCATACATGCATCTTTCAATGCCTGTGCTTTAGGCAAATTGGGCGATGGCTTTTTACTCATCGCGCCATGTTTCCCCATTTTCATCATCTTTTTATAAGTTTTTAAGTTCGGATCATAAGGTATTGGCAAGGGAGGCAGTAACTTTTTTCCTGAGTCACTTATTTTTTCCAATCCATCAAATCCTTTTCTATAAACCAGGGAAGCATATCGCCGCGGGACATTGGTGGCAATAAACCGCAAATTATGCTTAGATGCAAAATCTACCAGGGGTTTGTAATCATTCTTATAATTTGGCCAGAAATGCGTTGCTTTATCAAATTTGTCTTCATCTATAAGGCCTAATGTGTATTCATCCAAAACAAGTTGCTGATCTGTTTCAAACATTTCTGCACCCAGAATAAGATCGGTACCATGGTTTTCATACAATGCCTTTGTTACTTTTAGTTCCAGCCAGTGAGATATTGGGTTGTTGTGTATTTCACCAAAAAAACTGACATCAGCTTTTGAAACTTGAGTTAACATTTCACTAAACTGAATACTTTCTCCACTTTCATCATAGATATTGAAAGCGCCATAATTTTGTGCATTGGCATTGTAAAACATCAATACTAATAGAACGATACTTAAATAAAGATTTTTCATAATGTTTACTTTTTTATTTTATTTTTAATAATTTAGTGTTCAAATAATTAATCAATTCTGGAAATCATGGAAAAAACTTGTTTAGAATGTAATGAACCCCTGCTTGGTCGAGCAGATAAAAAGTTTTGCAGCGACCAATGCCGCAACACATTTAACAACAAATTACGCAAAGATTTTAACAACACGATGCGCAATATTAACAATATTTTGCGTAAAAATCGCCGCATCCTTAATAAGTATAACCCACATGGTAAGGCAAATGTTCAAAAAAAAGTGTTGATAGATGCAGGATTTGATTTTGATTACATGACCAATATTTATGAAACCAAAAAGGGTCATCGATACATATTTTGTTATGATCAAGGGTATCTTGAATCTGACAACAACATCATTACAATTGTTGAAAGAAAAGAATATGTGTGATTTCTTTTTTTGGATTGAATCTCAGCTTTTATTGCTAACTTCGTGCTAAAATAATTTCATCATGAATTTAAGCATATCATATATATCTGAGCGAGATCCTGACAAGTCTGTTGTATATATTATCAATGAGGATTTTCCGGTTGATAAACTATCATTAACAAAGACTGAAATTACTTTTGTTAAAAAACAGATAGAATCTGATGAAGAACTGATTCATATTAACTCGTATTTTAAACAGTCTTTTGTTTTGGTGATCAATAATAATTATAACAACCAGGCACGAGAAAATTTCAGAGACAAAGGTTATGCACTATGTAAAAAAGCTAACGAGCAGAAGGTCCGTAGTCTCATTGTTGATGACAGAACAGAGGCTGAACTTGCATGGAAAGATTTGGCAGAAAGCCTGGCTTTATCCAATTATCAGTTTATCAAATATCTTAAAACACCAAAAGAAAACAGCTTAAAAAGTCTGGAGATAATTAGCAGCAATGCTGATGGTAATATTATCAGGGAATTAAACGCCACAATTGAAGGGGTGTGTTTTGCCCGTAACTTGGTCAATGAACCACATTCTCATCTGAATGCATTGAATTTTCCTGTCAGATTATCAGAAAAATATAAAGAAACTGGCTTGGTTATTGATACCCTGTATAAAAGACAACTGGAAGCATTAAAAATGGGTGGCATACTTGCTGTTAATAAAGGGAGTGAAATAGGTCCCTCTTTTAGTATTATTGAATGGATCCCTGACAAACCTAAAAATGATGCACCTGTTGTTTTGATTGGCAAAGGTGTTATGTTTGATACCGGCGGCTTGAGCCTTAAATCAACCAAGGGAAGCATGGATCAGATGAAGTCTGATATGGCAGGGGCTGCTGCCGTTGCCGGTACAATGCTGAGCCTGGCTCTTTCAGATTCAAAGTGCCATGTTATTGCCTTAATTCCTGCTACTGATAACCGACCTGGTAAAGATGCCTTTCTCCCACAAGATGTTATTCATATGCATGACGGCACAACTGTGGAAGTGCTCAATACCGATGCCGAAGGGAGAATTATCCTGGCTGATGCCCTGAGTTATGCAAAACAGTACAATCCAGAGCTTGTCATTGAATTATCTACACTTACAGGTGCAGCCGAGATAGCACTAGGCATCAACGCAATTGCAGCTATGGGAAATTCCCCTGAGAATATGGATAAGTTGCGGGTTGCAGGGTTTGCATGTTATGAACGCATTGCAGAATTGCCTTTCTGGGATGATTACAAAAAATTGTTGAAATCGGATATTGCAGATATCAAAAACGTAGGTGGAAGCAATGCAGGAGCAATTACAGCAGCCAAATTCCTTGAGCATTTTACGGATTATCCATACATCCATCTTGATATTGCTGGCCCTGCTTTTATTGAATCTGAAGATTCGTATCGGGGAAAAAATGCAACAGGTGTTGGTGTAAGGCTTCTGAATGAATTTTTCTTTCTTAATAAATGACATCTTTAAAACAATGAGTTATTATGGATAAAATAAGATTAGGTATTACACAAGGAGATATTAATGGTATCAGCTATGAGATTATCATTAAAACACTTAAGGACAAGAGAATTGCTGAATTATGTGTACCCATTCTTTATGGTTCTCCCAAAGTAGCTGCTTATCACCGTAAAGCCATCAATGTGGACAATTTTAGCCTTAATCACATTAATGATGCTACTGAAGCCAATTCCAAACGGTCCAATGTCATCAATGTGGTTGATGATAATATCCGTGTTGAGCTTGGTAAAAGTACTGAAGCTGCTGGTGAGGCCTCATTTCTGGCACTCGAAGCAGCAGTTAATGATTTGCAAGTAGGGAAAATTGATGTCCTGCTTACTGCTCCCATTAACAAACATAATATTCAAAGGGATGATTTTGACTTTAATGGCCATACGGAATATCTCGCCCAGCGTTTTGATGTTGAAAGTTTTATTATGCTTATGATAAGTGATGAGCTGAAAGTAGGTGTTGTGACTGGGCATGTTCCTGTTTCGCAAATTGCTGAGCATATAACTAAGGATGCTATACTGAATAAAATCCGGGTACTTAACAAAAGCCTTAAAAATGATTTTGGTATAACAAAACCTAAAATAGCAGTACTCGGGCTCAATCCGCATGTCGGTGATAAAGGACTTGTTGGTAAAGAAGAAGATGAAATCATTATCCCGGCACTTGATATAGCGAGAGAAGAAAATATAATGGCCTTGGGGCCGTATTCTTCTGATGGTTTTTTTGGTAGATCTGCATATACTCATTTTGATGCAGTGTTGGCTATGTATCATGACCAGGGATTGGCACCTTTTAAAGCTATAACTAAAGAGGGAGGTGTAAATTATACTGCAGGATTGCCTTTTGTCCGTACTTCACCAGACCATGGAACTGCATATGAAATTGCCGGTGATGGCATGGCTTCTCCTGATGCATTCCGAAAAGCGTTGTATTATGCCATTGATATTCATAAAACGCGAAACAGGGAACATGAAATGGAAAAGAATGCCCCTAATCTTAATGAATAACCGGGAAAGGTAACATGAATGTAAAATAAAAACAGGATTATGAAATATCCATACCTCGCCATTTGGCAGAACATAGACCGGATGATAATTTGCTTAAACGCAATGAAATGACGGCTTTGGAATAAATAGTGGGAGGTTCCTGCCCGATACGTCATTGGGCTGGTTATGAACGTTAAAAATAAAAATATGAAGAAATCAATACTTTTTTTTATCGCTTTTGGATTGAGTGGGTTTTTATTTGCCCAAGACAATGCCACTGCTATTGGGACTGCTGCCCGTACAATTATCAGTGCAAAATCGCAACATACTGCTTTTTCTGATAGAAATTATCAGGTTAATAGAACTACTCTGATCCAGGATGAAGATGACAATCCCTTGTTTTGGGTGGTTGATTTAGAGCCCACGGGTTTTGTTATCCTATCCGGCGAGAAATTTGTTTATCCGCTTATTGCTTATAGTTTTGACAATTCATATCCACATGAAATTGATGCTCATAATTTTAATTCCTGGATGAAGGGTGTTGAAAAGCAGATAATAGAAACAAGAGAAGCTAAAATTCCGGCAGATAAAATCATTCGTGATGCATGGAATAATTTGGATAATCCGGAATATTGGAGAAGTGACATGGTAAAATCAGCATCTCCTATGTTGCAAACTGAATGGAACCAGGGAAAGTATTACAATACTTCATGTCCTGAAGATCCTGCCGGACCTGATGACCATGTGCTGACAGGTTGTGTGGCAACAGCTTTGGGACAGCTAATGAATTATTTCAGGCATCCGTCAGAGGGAACCGGATATTACGGTTATACTGATCCCAATTATGGTTTTCTTGAAATGGATTTTTCACAACAAACTTATAATTGGGATGCAATGGGAGTCAGTTTAGATTTCTACAACCAGGATGTTGCTGACCTGCTTTATCATATTGGTGTTTCCGTTGACATGCAATATGGTCCGGATGCTTCGGGAATGTATAATCACAAAGGTGCATACACTTTAAGAACTTATTTTGGATATGACAGCAATACAGAATATCTGTTTCGTGACAGCCTGGATGAAAGTTTTGACTGGCCTGGAATGTTAATAGATCACCTTGACCAGAAAATCCCATTGTATTATGCCGGTTGGTCAGATACGGTATTTCAATCAGGTCATGCTTTTATTGTTGATGGATACCAGGACAGTACTTATTTTCATTTTAACTGGGGCTGGGGCGGATCAGCAGATGGGTATTTTAATCTAAATTCACTTACCCCTTCTGGATCTGATTTTACACAAGTGCATGAAGCCATTGCCAATGCTGCTCCGGCGACTAATAATCCTGAACCGTGCACAGCTCATAAAATACTTGTCAATAAGCAAGGATGCCTCGAAGATGGTAGCGGTCCTTTGTACAATTATGATAACAATCAGGAATGTGAATGGCTTATCCAACCCGATGATTCTGTTGCATATATTAAGTTTGATTTACTCAGTTTCAATACTCAGCCCGAAGATGAATTGATTATTTATGATGGCCCTGATGACACGGCTCCGGTATTGGAAAGTTTCTCTGGTGATATCAGTCCGCAGAGTTTTGAAAGCACAGCAGATAATGTGCTGGTAAAATTTATTACAGATGGTACCGAAACAAATGAAGGCTGGTTATTAGCCTATGATACAGAATCTCCAGACTATTGCTCTATTTCTGAAACCTTAACTGATAGCACAAACCTGATAAGTGACGGTAGCAACAGCTATCTTTATAATCAAAATACATTTTGCAATTGGAATATTCAACCACAAGGGGCTGATTCTGTGTCCATTCAGTTTCTTGAATTTGATGTGGCAGACGGAGATTATGTAAGGGTAATGGATGCTAATAGCAACCAGATTATTGCCGATTTTAATGGTAATACTGTCCCTGAACCTTTTAGCGTGCAATCTGATAACATAACAATAACTTTCAGGAGTTATAACAACAGGGCACAGGGCTGGAAATTAAAATATGCCATGAACACAATGTTGCTGAAAGAAAATACCGAATTTGATCATGCTGCTCTATATCCGAATCCTGCCGGGAAACAGTGTTTTTTTGAGTTTTATAACCGAAATGATAAAACATTACAAATAAAAATATCTGATACACGGGGTAAGCTAATCTATGACAATACATTTGCAATTTCCAGGGGAAGCAACCGTCTTATTATTCCTGTAAATAAAATACAAACCGGATTATATTTTGTTAATCTCACAACGGAAAATAAGCATGAGGTGAGAAAACTGATTATCAAATAAACAAATAAAATGAAAATGAATTCGACCGGCATATTGATAATCATTACACATCAAAATTTTCAGTGTGTTTGTTGATAATGAAAGGTTTGTACTTTGTATCTTATTTCTTCAGTATCCACAGGTTATCATTGCCAATTGCCTCCCTTAAATAATCAAGATTCTGATAAGCCGCATCGAAACTTTCATATGATTCTATAGCAATTCTGTTCATGCCATTATCAGCAGGCAATATGCGACAACTATATCCCATGTTTTCATATTGGGAAACTGCTTTTTCAGCATTTTTTATCGTACTGAAACTACCTCCAATGATGAAATAAGAACCTGTTATTTCTGTTGATGTTTCTGTTTCTTTGATTGTTTTCTCGGCACTTGCATCTTCCGTTTCAGGCGTTTCTGTCTCATTAGGTTTCTCTGTGTTTTCGTCAGATTTTGAATGCAAAATTTGTCGTTCGAGATCAAAATCTGAGGCATTCAGTGCAATGATTCGTTTGTTTATTCCCATCGGAATTTCAATCCCGGCTTTCCCAAATACATTTTCGTATTCTTTTTCCTGGAAAAAAAACGGGGCATAAATTAGCGCTGCAATTATGGGTAATCCTGCAAGCAGGGGAGCCATAGCGGGACGCCGGTGTTGCTTTTTTACTGGTGTTAATGTCTTCTTTGGTTGTGTGAGTTGTTTTGTTGAAGCTTTCAGTAATGGAAATTCAAAACTATCCAGGCCGTATGCATATTTCAAATAGTTCACTGAAGCATCAGGTTTAAAAACCAGTACTGATTTCTTTTTTGTAAAGGTACCCAGTGCTTTTAGCTGTACGGATTTTCCGTTATCAAGGGATGAGTTGATTTTTTTTACGAATCCACTAACTTGATTGCTAGCTGCTTCATAGGAAACCTTTTCGCATGATGCTATGTTTTTTATAAGCAACCCATCGTCATTTTGCAACTTTTGGTTAAAAGCAATCGTTTTTGACGGGGGAAAAACCTCCGTGGTTTTATAATTGATCTTTGCCTCCTGATAATTGGTGACAAATCCTCCAAAACCCGGAACAATGACGCAATCTTCGGTATAAAGTAATTTGCTTATATAATCGGATACTGTCATATAAAATATGTTTTAACAGGTAAAATTACTATAAATATTTTATTTGACCAATTATTATTTGGGTTCTACTGTTATTTTAGTGGGTAAAGCTTTAACCCACCATGAAAAAATATGATTCTACTGCCAATTTTATGTCAAAAGTCTGACAGGTAGTGAAATAGCCTCCGTAGAGCTACGCAAAGAAGTCTTTGATTCGCTCTGATAAGTGTTTAATGTCAAAAAGTAAAAGCTATTTGCGGTTCTCTGCCTTATAATACCAGGTTGTGTTCAACTGTATAATACCAAATGATTATCCAGACGGTTTTTATTGCTAATCCTATGTGAATTCCTATGTGTTCTACTGTGCCTCGTATGTGGTTTTACCTTTAGATGCTACCAGTATATAGAACCACAAAAGGTTACAGTAGATTTACATAGATAAGAAATTAAAAATTTCAATCAGTTATTTAAAACAAATAAGGCGGTTAACCCTTACGCATTAAATTTTCAGTAGAACCAAAAATTGAGATATCCATTGTAATCGTGATTCGTCTTTATTTGTTAAATTTGTTTCTTGAAAATAAAATTAATGAAATTTAATAGGAGTCCACTTAAATTAACTTGTTATGGAAAAACTTGACGGAAAAAAATTATCTTCTCAAATAAAAAATGAAATAAAGCAGGACATTGATAAAATCAGGTCAGAAGGAGGGAATATTCCTCATTTGGCAGCCATCCTGGTGGGGCATGACGGAGCCTCGGAAACATATGTACGTAACAAAGAAAAAGCCTGTATAAAAACCGGGATTAAATCCAGCGTGCTTCGGTTTGAAGCAGATATAAGTGAAAAGGATTTATTGTCTGAAGTAGCAAAATTGAACAATGATTCGGATGTTGATGGTTTTATAGTCCAGCTTCCTTTGCCAGATCATATTAATGAGCAAAACATTGTTGAGAAGATAAATCCTGATAAAGATGTTGATGGTTTTCATCCTGTCAATATCGGAAGGATGACTCTTGGTATGCCTGCATATATTTCTGCTACACCTTTTGGTATTCTTACACTTTTGAAAAGATATAATATCAAAACTGAAGGGAAGCATGTGGTAGTACTTGGCAGGAGCAATATTGTTGGTCGTCCTGTCAGCATACTGCTTGGACAAAAAGCAACTCCAGGAAATGCTACGGTTACATTGTGTCACAGCCGGACAGAAAATTTAAAATCTATAACTGCCAGCGCAGATATTTTGATTGTGGCACTGGGAAAAGCTGAATATGTAACAGCAGATATGGTGAAACAAGGTGCAGTGGTAATTGATGTAGGCATCAACAGGGTAAAATCCGGCAAAACCCAAAGCGGGTGGAAACTACTGGGCGATGTGGATTTTGATGATGTGGCACCTAAGTGCTCACACATCACACCTGTGCCGGGTGGTGTAGGGCCTATGACCATTGTGGCATTGCTGCATAATACGGTTGCTGCGAGCAAACAAGAAATATATAAGCACCAACATAGGCACTAATATAATTTTTGGGATAAGCTTATTACGTAATAAAAACGCTGTGTTTGTATTTGACTGTTTTTATTAGAAAAGGAGATATGGTTTTGATGAATGCTCACCAAAGTGATAACTACCTCCGATAGAAAATGTCATAAAACGTGCTGATTTTCCCGGTTCTTCATTTATTTCACCCATGTCAAAAGGCCTGCTTTGCTCAATGTTGTAATTAAAACCATATTCCAGATTAATTGCCCAGTTTTCATTGATTTTTACATAAGGTGCCACGCCTACATTAAAAATAATCATTTCATCAGCTTGATTAAACATTCTTGAAGTGACATCTTCAGCAAATCTGTCTGGTTGCCACATGGCCGCTCCGCCAACACCAACATGCATCATCAAACCAAGGCGTTTTGAAAACGATTCAAAATTCAACATGTTGCCGAGTTCCAAAACAACCTGCCCGGAAATTCCAACCAAATTTGTTTGCAAGTCTCCTTCTTCCAGCATAAATAAATTATAATGGATACCAGCCATGATGCCCCATTTGTCGTCAAACATGTATCTTCCTGTCAGTTGAGCAAATCCCGGATCAGTTATTTCGGGACCAACTTTTTCACCAATGGGATGTTCCATAGCATGTAAGCCTGCATTCAGGCCAACAGACCAAGGTTTTAATTCAATGCTTTTTTCTGTTTCCTGAGCAAACACCCCTGAAATTATAAAAAGCATTCCAACAATAATTACGGATAATTTTCTCATAATTTTTAGTTTTTAAGATTATAATTGCAAATATATAAAATTTTGTTTATAACAAAAAAGTTTACAATATAATATTCGGTGAACTTTATATTTGTTAATAAAAATGCATCAATTGTGTTTTCCAAAATGTACTCAACTATGGGGTTGTTAAGACAAAAAATTATAATTCACAAAATGTTATGTTGTTTATTATATCACCATAGTTTACCACTTTTACCCAATCCTGCCTGTTACCGGATGCTGTCAGAAAGAGAGTTATATGCAACTGGTATAACATAATTATACTACGTATTTTTTCAATTTTTTAATTCTTTGTTTGGAGCAGATAATTATTCTCCTGCCAAATTTTTGCACAAATAGTGTAGCTTAATCTGTTTCTTCATCAAGTTCTTTCCAACGTTTTTTGGCTGTGGCAAGATGTTTTTTTGCAAATACCCAGCCTAGGCTTATCGCAGCACCTAAGAATACCCAAATGATCAAAATGCGTACACGTTTAGGCTCAGAGCGTTCGAGTGGGACGGTTACAGGATGGATGATCGAAAAAACAGGGGTGTCTTCTTTTTCTTTGATCCGGGCTTCCTCAAGTTGTTCGGCCAGATTTGAATAAACCTTAAAAGCCAACTGGTATTCGTTTTGTAACCTCTCCTGCTCAATAAGAGCTGTGGCACTTGTCACATTTTTGTTTTTATCCCGAAATTCTGCGAGCCTGGTTTGAGCGGCTTCAAATTCGTTTTTCTTTTCCTTGTATCGTTCTTTAATGAAATCAAGACGTGCCGATGCTTTTTCTATTTTATGTTCTGTAATATGTTCCTGTAATAATTCCTGGGCTTTTTTGGCAACAGATGCTGTTAGTACGGCTTCGTGAAAGCTGGCATTTAAAGTTACATGCCCCTCCTCTTCATTGATGTTAAGTTTTACATTTTCGGCAATTATTTTGCGTACACGTTCTTGTTTTTCGTTTAGTTGAATTATTGATTTGTCTCCTTTTACTTTAGGGGTTTCTTTTTCTCCCCGGATAGCTTTAATTATTATTCCAGGTAACCCGATAACATATTTTTTAATTATGAAGAAGACCCCTGGTTTTTTGTATTCGGTGTAGTATTCATACAATGACACCGGGTGATCAACATCTGAAAAAGAAAAAGATGACTCCATTAGTTCTAATTGAAAATTTGTACTCTGGATTATCTGTGGATAAATCAATGGCGACAGTTCTGTACTTTCTGAATTCAGGTTAAGATTTATACCGGCCATTGATGCAAGAGAAGAAAATCTTCCTGAACGGGGATTTTCACCTGATGTCTGAGTAACCATCATAGTGGTGGCTGTATATTTTGTGGGTTCGAGAAGGGCAACTAGGATACCTATTACAGAAAATATAATGACTGTTTTTAAGATAAATATCCGATGATTCCAGATGTTTTTGGCTAATTCTATCAGGTCAATTTCTTCCTCTTCAGTTTCCGGTGTATTTTTTATTTCATCGTTCATGGTTCATAAAATCTTATTCCAGGTAGAATTAGTTATTAAATGTGTTAAATCAATGCAATATGGCTGCAATTGCTACTGCCAGGGATGAAAATGTGCTTGCAATTGACAACCAGGCAGTTGTGTCAAGCGGGTCTCGCTCAGGTTTAGCAGGAATAATTATCTCACTTCCGGGTAATACTTCCGGGTAGTTTTTAAAAATAAAACTCTTTGTAGAGGCAATTTCATTATTCGGGTATCGAACAAAAATTTTATTTTTCTGAACATCCTGTCTGAATCCTCCGCATTTATCGATATAATATTTTAAAGGTTTACCTGGTTTGTAGATTATTGATAAGGGATTTTGTACCTGTCCCGTAATTTTTACCGTTTGCATAAATGGAGGAATATTAAGAACGTCTCCATCACGCAAAAAGAGATCTCTTTCTCCGTGTGGATTCTCTAATATCCGGTTCAGATTGATGGCAACATATTCTTTGTCCAAAACTTCGGAAGTGCGTGAGAAAGTAGCCCCTGCTGGGAATGATTGAGGGGTTAACCCGCCGGCCATTTCAACCAGATCTGAAATTCGTTGGTTCTTATTTTGAATGGCGTATTGACCTGAATATTTAATCTCTCCTTGTATGACAGCCGAGGCACTCTCGTTATAACCCGGACTGCGGCGTACTGACACCTTGTCGAAAGGCTCTAGTAAAAAATTAGCTCCGTTGGTATCTTGTTTTAATCCACGCGAAAGATTGAAATTATAAATATGTACCATTTCATCAGATACCTTAGAGGCTTCATTGTAAGACAACCGGCGGGCTACTTCAATAAATGAACTATCAGCACCTTCGGTAAATCCTCCTGCCCGAAATATTGCATCAGCCAGGGTGATACCTTTAGAATAATTAAACTGTCCTGGATTTAATACTTCCCCAGATACATTTATAAATGGACTTTGTTTTAAATCAAACCGGGATTTAATTAAGACCTGATCTTCAGGTAACAATTTAATAGAATCCTTTCGGTTCATAATAGATGACAAGTCAAAAGAAATATTGGTGGTGGTTAAATCTTCGTTAATCCGTATGATTAAACCCCTGTTGGTAAAAGCATCCCCTCTGAGGCTGTCGGATTTTAATATTAAATCTGTCAGGGTCATGCCTTCTTTCCATTCATAATCGCCGGGTCGCATAACTGCCCCCGAAATTGATACCCTGTTCCTGAATGATTCGTAAACTTCTTCATTTGTCACTACATCCCCATTGTATAAAGGAGTCTTGTCAGCATCCTTAAACAGAACATCTGCAATTATTCTTCCTTCAAGGGATTTGCGGTAAATTTTTATGTCTGACCAGTATGCATCCCCGGTAAAGCCACCTGCAAACCTGATCAATTCATCAAGTTTTTCATCCTTAGTCATTTCAAAATAACCAATCCGTTTAAACTCTCCGGTGATTTGGACTTTTTTTTCAGCCGGAGGTACCATAATAATGTCTTCCTCTTTCAACTGAATATTTTCTGAAATATCTGCATCCAGTAAGAATTTATAGATATCGACTGTTTTAAAAATCTCATTGTTTCTGATGACGTGAATATTCCGGAATGAACCAATGTTATTAGGGCCTCCTGACAAGTAAAGTGCATTAAACAAAGTGGCAGTTGCCGGAAGGGTATATGTCCCCGGAGTGCCTACTTCACCTACCAAATTCACGCGAATAGACCGTAAACGTCCCATATTAACTTGTGCAAATGTTTTTGGTTCTGGCCCTTTCATGTCGGCATAAATTTCGGTAAGTCGTTGTTTTATTTTTGTTTCTGTCTCAGAAAAAGTTAATCCTGCAACGTAAATAGGGCCTACATTAGGAATTATGATTTGTCCGTTGGTATTGACCTTTAACTGATAATTATGTTGAGAATTTCCCCAAATATTAATAATTATTTGGTCATCAATCCCAATTACATATTTATTCGGGGTTTGAATATTTAGGTTGGGTTCAAAAGTGAGATTCTGGCTGTTAAAAAGATAAGATCCAAAAATTTGACTGGATTTTTGTTTTGATTGTTGTGTGCTTAACAAATCTGTTGAATCGAGATCATCTTCTGCTTCCGCTAATTCTTCAGATATTTCAGCGGGTATTTCTTCTTCACCCGGAACTGTTTCCTGATATTCCTGTAGTCGTTTTTGCATATCCCTGATTTGCTGTTCAGATGCACCTTGTTGACGGGCAATAGCGGCCGCTTCATTAAAATCCAGCCCCTGTTCACGGATGGTTTTTTCTACTTTTTTTATGTCCGATTCAGGCAGTGATTTCGGGTCCACCGATTCGATTTCCTGCGCATTTAAAGCCCACGAAAAAAACAGTGATAAAAGAACTAGAATAATCTTAACTGAATTAAAGTACATCACAATTATCAGGTTTACTCATTATTTATTGTTTATTTTTACAAATATATAACATGCTTTGCATTAAAAAAAACATATGCCAACAGGGAATAAACTTGCCTGGCAACCTTATGGTAATTCAATAATTCTGTCCAAATGTATGTTTTTATTTTTTATTTACAATGATTTTTGTATCAAAATATCCGGTTTCAACCTGGGGATGAATTTCAATTGTCCCGAAAACGATAATAAGTATAGACATCAGTAGTTTACTATTATGTAGTGCTAGGCAATAAGTCAAGTGTCTGAGCTATAAAGTCAGGGCTGAAGGTTTGCCAATGCGAACATAACGTGCCATATTGAGCGAAGTCGAAATGCAGATATCAGACATTATGGACAAATACCATAATGTTTATCTTGTGAGCTTGATTCTGATATGAACTTCGTGCTTTGTTAGAACGTAATATATCGGCTTACCGTTAATAATTCTGCTCAAATGTTTCTATCCCGGATTCCAGGAACTCAATAAAAACATCCTTATCGGTCTCAAATTTAATGGCTTGTTCACTTAGGACTGTTTCTGTTTTCGGGTCTATCATTACATAAAACGGCTGTGAATTGACATTGAAATCCCTTATTTGTCTATCCATATTCATTTTACCTATAGATTTTTTCATCTTACCGTCAACTTCTGATCTGTACCACAAATCTTCATTAAGTTCATGTCTTTCATCAACATACAGTTTTGTAATGATCAGTTCATTGTTGAAATAATACATTACAGTGGGATCATTCCATATTTCTGATTGCATTTTCTTGCAGTTGCTGCATGAATGTCCGGTAAAATAAAGCAGCAGCGGTTTGTTTTGTTCAATGGCACATTCCCTGGCCTGTTCATAATCGAAATAACCCTGAATATGACCGGGGTAGTGAAGAAAATCATTATACAGAGGTTCGTTGCACAGTATGGATTCGTTCCCTTCCTTAGAAATCCCATTTGTGTTGGACATTTTAAGGTCAAATTTTTGTTCTGATTGAGGAGGTATTATTGCAGAGATGGGAGAGAGGCTGGCCCCGAAAAGGCCTGGGAACATATAAATTGCAAAACTAAAAGAGGCTATGGCAATCAAAAGCCGGAAAAATCCAATATGTTTGATATCCGTATCATGTGGGAAACGCATTTTTCCGAGAAGATAAAATCCCAGAAGTGAGAACAAAACAATCCAGATGGCTATATAAATGTCACGGCTAAGGAAATTAAGATTATAAGCCTGGTCGATGTTTGACAGGAATTTCATTGAAAAAGCCAGCAATATAAAAGCAAAAACCACTTTTACAGAATTCATCCAACCACCGGATTTTGGAAGTTTTTTCAACCAACCCGGTGATGCCGCCAGGACAGTAAAGGGCAATGCAAATCCAAAGCCAAAACCAGCCATGCCAAGTGTAGGTTCAATCCATGAACCGCTGGCAGCTCCTTTTACCAGCAATGCACCTACAATGGGGCCGGTGCACGAAAAACTAACAATTACCAGGGTCAGTGCCATGAAGAATGAGGCAAGTACCCCACCTTTATCTACTTGTTTGTCTGCTTTGTTTGCTAATCCTGAAGGTAGTACAATCTCAAAGACACCAAAAAAAGAAATGGCAAAAACCAGAAACAGTAAAAAGAAAATGCTGTTGGCTATCCATGATGTACTTAATGTGGTTGTAAGATCAGCTCCTGCACTTGTTAACGAGATTATTAATCCCAAAAATGTGTATAGCAGCATGATGGATATCCCGAAAACACCTGCTTTCATAAAGGTCTTGACCCTGCTTTGAGAGCCTTGTATAAAGAAGCTGACTGTCATAGGGATCATTGGAAACACACAGGGGGTTAGTACACCGGCCAGTCCGCCTCCGATGGCAATAAGAATAAACCCAAGCAAACCTCTGTTTTCTGGCTTGCTTTGTGATCCATCAGGTATTGTTTCGCCATCTGTCTGTGATATTATAGTGGAATCCCCTCCTGTTGATTTGTGTTTTTGTGCCTCTTCTGTTTGTTGCTGTGTTGTGTCAATTGCATCGGATTCAGCAACCATCATATCTTTGTTGTTTTCTTCCGAAGTATCTGTTGCCGTTGATGTTTCGGGGGAAATGTCAATCTTGATATCTTCAAAAACCAGTACACATTGCCCGTCTTCAAAACATGCCTGGCCATCAATGATGCCTCTGATGGTAACGGATTTGTCAGTCAGTATTTTGAATTTCTGTATGTAGGTGGCATTTTTTTCCTGGTATTTGACATCCACATCAAAAACATCATCATAAGATTTTTGCGGTTCCGGTGATTCCTGAATGTCACCAACAGGTTTATAATCATCTGATTCCTCAAATTCAAACATCAGAGGGATGGGGCCTCCTTCAGACATATTGATAGTGTAAAGATGCCAATTTTCTTCAATTCCGGCCTTCATGACCAAATTAATATGGTTATTATCTGCTTCCTGGGATGTAATTTCCCATGTTACAGGGTTTTCCTGCTGTGCATGCCCATCATGAGGAATCATCATTATCCATGCTGCCAACAGTGCAATAAGACTGAACGGTACAAATGTTTTCATAGCAAAAATACGGGTTGGTTTAATATGCTTAATTACAATGAAATTTCTTCTTCTTTTTCATTAAAAAAGTGGTATTCAGCCAACGGATATACTGTTGATTTTATCACCTTTAACTGAATCTTGTATTTTTTCTGCCATCTTTTTTTCAAAGACCTGAGCCCTTTTTTTCTGTTAATATATGCTTCCAAAAAGGGATGTGTTTTTATGATAACCGATTTATGTTTATTTTGTTTAGAGATGGCCTGTAATTTATTTTCAATTTCATCGAGGATAAGTATGCTTGCTTGTGTTTTTCCTTTACCATGGCATGTAGGGCATGTTTCTTCAGTATTGATATGCATTTCGGGTCTCACCCTTTGGCGGGTGATTTGCATGATCCCGAATTTTGTAAGTGGAAGAATTTGATGTTTAGCGCGTTCATCAGCCATCAGGTTTTTGGTTTTTTCAAAGAGCTGCTGGCGATGGTTTTGTTCAGCCATGTCAATAAAATCAATGATGATTATGCCTCCCATATCTCTAAGTCTGAGTTGTCTGGCAATTTCTTCGGCAGCAGTGAGGTTGACTTCAATAGCATTGTTTTCCTGGTTTTTGGTGTGTTTTTTGTTGCCACTGTTGACATCTATTACATGCATGGCTTCAGTATGTTCGATGATGAGGTATGAACCATCTTTCATCGGAACTGTTTTTCCAAAAAGGGTTTTGATTTGTTTTTCAATGCCGTAATATTCAAAGATAGGGGTTTTTCCTTTAAACAGTTTTACAATGTTAGCTTTGTCCGGAGCAATTTCCTGCAGGTATTTTTTTACTTCAAGAAATGTGGCCTCATCATTGATGATAATTTGTCCGAAACTCTTGTTGAGAACGTCCCGGATCATAGCTTCAGTGCGGTTGATTTCCCCGATAATGAGCATGGGTGGTTTTGCCTTTTTAAGCTTTTTTACACCTTTTTCCCATTTTTCAATGAGAAACCGTAGCTCTTTATCAAGTTCTGCAACTTTATTATTTTGGGCTGCAGTGCGGATGATAACACCATAATTTTTTGGTTTGATGCTTTCGATTAGATGAACAAGCCTGTTTTTTTCAGCATTAGAGCCGATTTTTTGTGATACAGAAATTTTATTGGAAAATGGCATCAAAACCAGATTGCGGCCTGCAATACTGATCTCAGATGCAAGTCGTGGTCCTTTTTGTGAGATGGGCTCTTTAGCAATCTGAACAATGATATTTTCTCCATTGTTCAATACATCAGCAATGCTACCGTTTTTGTTTATCTCAGGCTCAAATTTGATCCTGTTCGATGGCCTGTTTTTTGCTTTTGGATTTTGCAGTATCTGATGAAATTTTTTCAGTGAATTGAAGTTTGGACCAAGGTCCAGATAATGTAAAAATGCATCTTTGTGATAACCGATATCTACAAAAGCTGCATTGAGGCCGGGCATTAATTTACGCACCTTTCCCAGATAAATATCTCCAACTGAAAACCTGTGATTGGTATTTTCCTTTTGAAGTTCTACTAAACTTTTATTTTGCAAAAGAGCCAGGCGTATTCCTGATGGAGCTACATCAACAATAAGATCATTATTTCCAGTTTCTTTCTTGCTCACGACAACAATTTATACCTGAAAAATAACCAAAGCTTTAGAGTAGTATTCTAAAGCTTTGGTTATAAAACATGTGATTAATTTTAGCTTTTTTTATGTCTGTTTTTACGCAAACGCTTTTTGCGCTTATGTGTTGATATCTTGTGCCTTTTTCTTTTTTTCCCACTTGGCATAATCAATAGAATTTAGTAGTTATTTAATTGTTTTCCTTTACCTCGTTGACAAAGGATTTTGATGGTTTGAACGAAGGTATCTTGTGTGCCGGTATTGTTATTGTTGTGTTCTTGCTGATGTTACGTGCAGTTTTTTCGGCACGTTGTTTAATAATAAAGCTGCCGAAACCACGAAGGTAAACGTTTTCACCATTTACCATCCCGTTTTTCACACTTTTCATAAATTCTTCAACTGTCCGTTGAACAACCACTTTTTCGATTCCTGTGTTTTTCGAAATTTCGTTTACGATGTCTGCTTTTGTCATTGTATTGTTCTTTTAAATTATGTTTAAAAAATTGATTTATAATGGAATGCAAATATAACATTTTTTTGTAATGTCCAAACAGATTTTTATAATTAATCCTTTTTAATTTACCTTTGTCAAATATGAATATTGTTGCACCTGTATTAATCAGCTGGTACAAGGTAAATCAACGAGATTTGCCCTGGCGTTATACAAAAGATCCTTACAAAATTTGGTTGTCCGAGGTGATTTTACAACAAACACAAATTCAAACAGGGTTACATTATTACACTCGAATCTTACAGCGATATCCTGATGTTGAAAGCCTTGCTAAAGCTGATAAAAACGAGTTTATGAAATTGTGGCAGGGCCTTGGTTATTACAGGCGTGCTGAAAATTTGCTCAAAGCTGTTCAATGTGTTTTTAAACATCAAAACGGAAAAGTACCTTGTACTTATCAGTCTTTATTAAAACTACCAGGTGTGGGAGAATATACTGCAGCAGCCATTGCTTCTTTTGCATATAAACTGCCGGTTCCGGTTGTAGATGGTAATGTTCGCAGGGTTATTTCCAGGCTATTTGATGTTTCTCAAATATACGGCAGTAAGGCTTTTGAGGATGAAATAAAACTAGGAATTAATTCTGTGTTCGATGAGATGAATCCTGCAATTTTCAATCAGGCGATTATGGATTTTGGTGCTATGGTTTGTAAAAAAATACCTTTGTGCGGAAAATGTCCTTTACAGGAAAAATGCCTTGCTTATGCTAATAACGTTGAGAAATTCAGGCCGGTGAAGCAAAAAAAAAGACCCAAAACAATCCGGCATTTTTATTATGTTATATATAGGGACAATGAAAAAATTGCCATTTCACGACGGAGTGATTCTGATATTTGGCGCTCTCTGTATGAATTTCCATTTACAGAATTACCAGAAAAAGCTAATGATAATCAAATAATTGAAGCGGTTAATTGTAAATATGGCTCAGTATTATCTGAAGTGAGATATATTGATAGTTTTCCAGCCCATATTCTGACGCATCAGGCTATTTTTGCTCATTTATATATTGCATACGGGAAGGCCGGCACAAGGGTTGAAATGATAAATATTAATGATTTATTCTCTTATCCTGTACATCGGTTGATGGATAAAATAATCAGAAGTGAAACACTTGGTTCAATTATTTTCCCCGACTTTTCAAAACTGTTATGACGGTGTATATCAATATTTTAAAATCAATAGCAAGGGAAATGTTCTCAATATACAGGATATCGTATTTTAGCCGTTCGATCATTTGATCTACATTTTCGGCATAACCGTATTTTACTTGCCCCCACGAAGTGATACCTGGTTTTACTTTATGCAAAAGCCTGTAATGTGGTGCTTTATTTACGATCTGATCAATAAAAAACTGCCTTTCAGGGCGGGGGCCAACCAGTGACATATTCCCTTTAATCACATTATAAAACTGTGGTAACTCATCAAGCCGGGTTTTTCTCAAAAAACGACCAAAATGGGTAACCCTTTTATCATCTTTGCTGCTCAATGATGGCCCGTTTTTTTCTGCACCGATGTACATAGACCGGAATTTGTATATATTGAAGGGTTTCTGATTTTTACCTATGCGTTCATGAGTATATATGATCGGTCCTTTTGATGTTAGCTTTACCCCAATTGCAATGAACAGGTAAAGTGGTGCCAGTATAATAAGTGCAAACAATGACACAACAATATCAATAAGACGCTTGGTGTGAACCTGCCATGTGGGCATAATGTGTTTTCTGACCTGAATAAGTGGTGTGCCCAGTATATGATTCATCCTTACCTTCCCAATAAGTATATCGTACATGTCTGGAATGACTTTTATTGTAAGTGAGGTGGTATTTAAATAGTTGATAATCTCCTGTATTTTATCGTGGTCTTTTGATTCAATGGCTATGATGGCTTCTTCTATTTTGTGTTTATGTACCAATGAATCAATCTCATTTAATGTGCCAAGTATGGGAAGATGATCCTGCAACTGATAATGTCTTTTTTGCCTGATGGGAATAAAACCCAGAATGTTTAAGCCACTGTATGGTTTTTGATATTTTATCTCTTCATATAATTTTACGGCTCTTTCTGTGCTGCCTATCATGATGGCATTAACCAGGAGTTTGTGATTACGGATAAGATGATTTGTGTGGGAGGTTATTAAGAAGCGCGGGATGTAAGTCAGAAAAAACTGCAATCCGAAAAGTACAGCAAATAGTTGATAATAATCCTTGTATGAATTAACCACATCGTCAAGAATAAGCATAAAAAAGATGATAAAGGTGCCTGCGAATGTGATCGCAAAAGTGATTGAAAGTTCATTGAGTCTCGATTTTCTGTAAATATTCCGGTAGTATCCGCTGAGCAGATGCAATATTAACCAGAACAGAGGGATTAAGGTGATTCCAAGAAAAAATTGGGTGTCAAAAATCAATTCCGGCCTATGTCCGAGATGGTTGGTTTCAACTACCAGTTTTCTGAATACAAAAAACAATGCCCAGGCACATGCAGCAGCCAGGTAGTCAGAAATGATATATTTGATCCTATGTCTTAATATATCCATTAGTGATGAATGAGTTTTATGTTATCTAAAAAAACTGTACCCAATTCATTGTCTTCTGTTACTTCTTTACTTACACTGAAAAAAAGACGATATTCTATTGAGTTGGTTGTCTGAGCAATGTCTTCTGTGAGATTTAAATACACCCTGTTCCATTCATTAGAGGGGTATAGGATAATTATTGAATAACGGACATCTGTAAATATGCCGTCAGAGTATTCTTTGGCAAAGAAACCAGCAGTAATATATTCATTGCCTTTATAATCAAATTCAACAAAGGTTTTTTTATTTTTGGGCAATGCATACAACTCAGATGTCCTGCAATCAAAATTTGGCCTGTTATTATCAACAGCCACGTAACCATAGTTGCCGCTGATGTTGTTGCTGTCATTCATAATCATAAAATTTGTATCGCTTGCTTCTGTGGTTTCAAACTTTGTGCCAAGGTCTTCAAAGTCCTCATACAGAGGAACGTTGACGTCAATATATTCATATGCAGGTGACAGGTGTAAAGTATCAGCAGGCGGTAATAATGTGTCCTTATGAAAACTGGTTACAAAGGGATATTTAGTGCGAAACATGCTTTGTCCGTTTTCTTTTATGCCGGCTTCCAGTGTTATGTTTTGTTTGCCTGATGGCAAAACTGGGATTGTAAAAGGAATCTGGTATGTGCCTACAAGATTGCCATCAACATATACCCAGACATCCTGAAAGTTGTGAAAACCCGTAACTTCTCCCGGTATCTTTTTTACTATTGCTGTGTCCACATGAATATATGATGGTATAGGTTCGTCGGGATTGAGAATTTCACAGGAAAAAATTAAGCCCAGGAATATGACAATAACTACAAAAACGATCAATAATTTACCAGGCATATGGATGATATTTTGATAAATTAACGCCTGCAAAGGAAACTTATTGTTTATCAAATTAAAAACAATTTGCAGTCAGTTTTAGCCGTGATTTTATTTCACGAATAACCGCCATTGTCCTGGATGTGTTTTCAAGGTTTATTTCAGGGCGGCTTAGTTTTAAAATGCTTCTTGAAAAAGCATCGAGTTCGTCAGCAGCTTCATTGGCATTTTTTACAGGTATATGTTCACAATTCAGGTCATTTTTGGTTTCCCCAAACAACGACATATTATTTTCAGAGCGTTTGCTGTATCTTGATGCCCTGTGATTTTTAAAGTCCACCTCGATATAATCTCGCGGATTAAAAAATATTGCTTCCTGTGTTTCAGTGCCTGAAATTGTGCTTGCTGTCAGGTTAGCAATACAGCCATTGTGAAATTCTATGAATGCATTGACAACATCAGGCCGTTGCTCATTTGTACTTATACCATATGCAGAAATTTTTCGGATATTGGAATTTACTACACTCAGGATGTTATCCACATCATGTAGCAAAATATCATGGAGGGGATCCAATATGCTGTTTTCTGTAAAAGGCAGCATACGCTTGGTTTGTATCATCCTTACCTGTGGATCAATGAAAGGGCGGGCAGCTGTAAATGCCGGGTTATATCTGTGCCTGAAGCCCATTTGCACAACCACTTCTGCTTCATCGCTAAGATTTATAAGTTCCTGGGTTTGACTGACACTGTATTCTCCCGGTTTTTCAATAAACACATGTTTTGATTTACGCAATGCGGTACGCAAATATTGATAGGAGTTAAACCCGGATGTTGTGATCAGTGCATCAACTTCATCAAGCAATTCATCAGGATGGGGAAAAATCCTGATTCCATGTTTTTTATGTATGTCCAGTACCCTTTCATCATTTACATCGTGAAGTCCTACCAGGTGATAACTGTTTAACTGTTTTAACAGGTCAAGGTAAGATTCGATGTGTTCATCAGTTCCCATTATGCCTGCCTTGATCATAAGCGCTTAATTTTCCTCTAAAATAGAATGAAATATCACAGCAATTTGTTGCAGAAACAGCTTTTTATCAACCTGATCTTGTTAATAAACAAGTGCTTATGTTATGTGTTTACATTATGTGGTATGTTGACACTTAATAAGTCAATGTGGATCACACGATGCTGAAATGGCAAGTTTATACATTATGAATGCAACAAACAGTAATAATCATGAATAAACAATTTGTTTATAAAGCTTATTTTGTTTTTAAGGGTTTATGTTTTGTCATTGTTTTGAGTGGGTTTTTTATTGCCTGTAATTCTGTTAATCAAACAGAACGAAATATTGAAATAAATTGGCAAGCAAGAAATGAAAATAATAAACCGGACACCACCTACATCAATGATGAGGATTGGAAAAAAAAAGCACAAGGTATGATTGAAAATCAAATTAAAGCAAGAGGAATTAGCGATGATAATGTTTTGAAAGCCATAAAAAACACCCCGCGTCATCTATTTGTTCCTGATGAATACAGAGACAGGGCTTATGTGGATGGCCCCTTGCCTATTGGACGGGGGCAAACCATTTCACAACCATATATCGTTGCACTCATGAGCAGTAAACTTGATTTGACCGGAACCGAAAAAGTGCTCGAAATAGGTACGGGTTCAGGGTATCAGGCAGCGATATTATCACAACTGGCTAAGGAGGTTTATAGTATAGAGATCGTAAAAAGTCTGGCCGAAGAATCAAAAGAGTTGTTGAAAGACCTTGGGTATAATAATGTTGAAGTAAAATACGGAGATGGATATAAAGGCTGGCCGGAAAAAGGAAAGTTTGATCGCATAATTGTCACAGCAGCACCTGAAAAAATTCCTGAGACATTGATTGAGCAATTGAAACCCGGCGGTAAAATGGTTTTGCCGGTTGGGAAATATCATCAGCTTCTGAAACTGATCGAAAAATCAGAATCCGGAAAAATAAAAGAAAAAAACATCACAGGTGTACGCTTTGTTCCAATGGTATATCCTGAGGTAAATGATTTTTCTGATGAGGATTAAT
>CAZTNS010000008.1:0-43691 GCA_964615585.1 uncultured Bacteroidales bacterium
AGGAATTGTATATGGGCTTGTATATGGAACAGTGGAAACTAACTATTGATGTAAACCCCGTTGGATATATCCTACGGGTTAAATCGAAACGACACAAGTAGCAGCACTATGAGGTCAAAATAGAGAGGCAATAGTTAGAGGCGGATGAAGTCGTAGAAGTGATGAAGTTCCTGTAATGGGAATGGAGCGAAGGGCTTCACTTGACGGTCTTTGCTTTGTTTTTACAACTCGCAAGAGGATGATTTATAGAAGAAAAGACAAAGAGATAGTTCATAGCTTGTTTTGCGTCAAACAGGTGCATTTTGAATTAAATCTGTCAAGAAGAGCCGTATGACGGGAGACTGTCACGTACGGTTCTGTGAGAGGTTTGGGGTGAAATTCCCCTTACCTACTTGACATAGCTAAAGTTTCGCAGAAAACATAATCTGTTTATAAACAATTTAATATGAACATTACATTTGTATAAAATTAAGATTTTCAGATGTTTATGTTTTCCATATTTATTTTATTACATCAAAAGCATTTTATTACCGACATGCTGTCAATTTGTTTAATATAAATCACTTCGTTTTTATGTAAGATTGGTAGTCAGCCGGCATTAATTCTGTCCATTATACCGGAATTCATATTTTTGATTACGCCTGACGGGTGTAAAACCTGCATTGCGTATGATATTCTGAATGTCATCGGGGGTTGTTTTGTGATGAGATCCTGCGGAGGCAACCACCTGTTCTTCGATCATCACCGAGCCCAAATCGTTTGCTCCGGCATGAAGTCCCATTGCCCCTACATCTTTACCTACAGTAAGCCAGCTGGATTGTATATTGGGTATATTGTGCAGAATGATGCGGCTGAAAGCAATCATTTTGAGGTATTCTGCGCCATATATATCCGGTATGTCAGGGTGATTTTTCAGCAGGCGGGTTTGATACCTTTGATACGGCCATGGAATAAATGCCAGAAACCCGGGTTTTCCGTCAGGTTTTTCATGTTGCAGGTCGCGTAACAAAATGAGATGTTTCAGGCGTTCCTGTACACTTTCAATAAATCCGAACATCATGGTAGCCGAGGTGATCAGCCCCTGTTTATGCGTTTCACGCATGACCTCCAGCCATTGTTCAACGGTGGCTTTGCCGGGAGATACAATTTTCCGCACCCTGTCGCTGAGAATTTCAGCCCCGGCGCCTGGAAGGCTGTCTAACCCGGCATCTTGTAACAATTGAAGCACTTCAGCGTAATTTTTTCCGGATTGTTTGGATAACCATACAATCTCAGGAGGCCCTAATGCATGCAATTTTAAATCCGGGTATTCAGATTTCAGGCGGGAAAATAAATCCACGTAATAATCAAGATTCAAATCGGGATGCAGTCCACCCTGAAGCAAAATCTGGTCCCCACCCATGGTAAAAAGTTCGTCGATTTTTTGCCTGTATTCATCCAGACTCAAAACAAAAGCATCCTGGCTGTTTTTGGTAACGCAAAAATTGCAAAATGAACATTGGGAAAAACAAACGTTGGTAATGTTAATGTTTCTGTCTATGATCCAGCTAACCCGATTGCCGGGATGCTTTTTTCGGCGCAGGGTGTCAGCGAGATAAATAATTCCGGCTAAAGGTACTGAAGACCAAAGTTGCATGGCCTCGGACAGGGAAATGTCCTGCTCGTTGATAATCTTTTCTTTGATGACATCTGTTGTCATTGATTACAGCATTTTAGCAATGCGGTTTAGCCGGGCTTCATCAAGGATGATGATTTTCCGGCCGTGCAGTCCAATGATTTTATCATGTTTGAATTCAGAAAGCAGCCGGATAACAGACTCTGTGGCGGTTCCTATCATATTGGCGAGTTCTTCGCGTGTAAGGTATATTTGCAAAATCCCGTCCTCATCCAGTCCAAATTGATTCTTAAGGTCAATAAGTACCTCTGCCAGCCTTTCTCTGACAGATTTCTGAGCTATGTCGGTAATGTAATTATTGGCCTCTCCCAATTCAGTACAGGCCAGTTGAAGCATTTCAATACCGAATTCTGCATTCTTTCGCAACAAATGATATAAATCACGTGTATAAATAAAACAAATAACAGCATCTTTCAGTACTTTGGCTGACGTGCATGCCGCATCTCCACTGATAACAGACCTGTAACCAATGATATCCCCAGCTTTTGCGAAACGGATGATTTGTTCTTTTCCCTCTACCCCTGTTTTAAATACCTTAATAATCCCACTGCAGATACAATAAACACCATTGATCCTACTCCCTTCGTCATACAGGATCATCCCTTTTTCGTATGCCTCGCATGTTTTTCTCTCATTAATGTGGTCAATATTATCTGGTGTAAGTTTGGTAAAAATGGTTTTTACAACCTGATTACATTCATGACAATATGGTTCTTCCAACACTTTTCTCATAATTTTATGGTATTAAAATTTTAATAAATACACCATTCAACATAACAAAGATAGTATTTTTTGTAACACTATTCCGTAAGAAATGTTTCAGCAAAATTAAAATATTATTATATCTTTGTGCCCTGTGTAACATTTTGATTGAATTACATGAAGGAAAGAAAAAATTATTCATCACAATTTGAAGCAAATAATCTTCTGGATTTGATTATTAAATACCGGAACCCGTTGATGGTAGTGCTTGTTGTTGCTGCTACGGTGTCTGTTGTTGTTAGTTTAATGATTGAGGAGAAATACAAATCAACCGTAATTCTTTATCCGACCAGTTCTGCCAGTGTATCAAAATCGCTTTTGTCAAACAGAAACACTGAGAATGACTTGTTGGCATTTGGAGAGGAAGAAGAGGTAGAGCAAATGATACAGGTGCTCAAATCAAGTGATATAAGGGATAAAATCATTGACAAATTCAATCTGAAAGTGCATTATCATATCGACACAAATGCCAAGTATCCAATCACAAATTTGCACCGCAGATACGAAAAGAACATTTCCATCAACAGGACAGAATACCAGTCGGTTGAAATAGAAGTACTGGATCGCAATCCGGATACGGCTGCATTGATTGCTAATTCCATTGCTGCACAGCTGGATTCAGTAATGAATCAAATGAAACAGGAGCGGGCTGGCAAAGCTTTAAAACTTGTTGAAAAAGAATATCTTGACCATAAGATAAAACTTCAAGACATGAAAAACACGCTCCATACACTACATGAACATGGAGTTTTTGAATTCACATCCCAAACGGAAGTGTTTAATGATCAATACGCCAAAGCGTTGGCTGAAGGCAATTACAAAGGTGCCGAACTTATTAAAGAAAAACTTGATACGATTGCCAAATACGGAGCTACTTATACAGATATTATAAGCGCACTGGAATTTGAACAAAAGAAACTGACGGAAATTGAATCAAAATATAAGGAAGCAAAAATTGATGCAGAACAAGACCTTCCTTACAAATACGTGGTGAACAAAGCAGTAAAAGCTGAAAAAAAGAGTTATCCTGTGCGCTGGTTGATTGTGATGTTATCTACGGTTTCCGTTTTTCTGCTTGCGATAATTGTTTTGATCATTTTTGAGAACGTAAAAAAAAAATAAAAGTTAACCCAAAAGACCGGAAAGTCGGCCGTTTGACTTTTCAGTTGCCAAATTATACTGTTATGGAAAGTTATTTCAAAAACAAAAATTTGTTTAATCTCATTTACCGGTGGAAATTTCATTTAATTATCATCATGGTCGTGGCCGGAGCGATTGCTGTTTTGTTTTCATCAAATATTTTTATAAAACCGAAATTTGAATCCAAAGCAGTGTTGTATCCTTTCAATGTGATTTCTTTGTCAGAGGAGTCAGAAACCGAACAAATGCTGGAAGTGCTTCAATCCAGTGACATACGCTTTAAAATATATGAAGCTTTTAACCTGGCGGATCATTACGGCATTGCTCCTGATGACCCGGAGTACCTGGCCACCTTAAATAACCGCTTTGATAAAAATATAAATTTTAGCAAAACGCCGAATGAAGCCATAGAAATTACCTTTATGGACACAGACCCCCAATTGGCATCTGATGTCGTGGATTCTATCATTGCTTTTTACGATCAAAAACAACTACAGCTTAATAAAGTAAAATCAAAAGAACAGGTAAATATTTACAGCAGAAGGGTCAGCACAAAAATGGCAGAAATAGATTCTCTGGGCGATGTATTGAAAAAATTTAGAAAGGAAAATGATTTGCTTCATTATGACATACAGGTAGAACAATATACCGAAGCCATCACCAATGGCCGCAGCCTTAGTCAGGCGCGTAAAAACCTGGGAAGCTGGAAAGAATTAGGTGGCGACTTTCTTAAAACCGACTCTTTGTTGTGGAATGCCATGGAAGACCATCACGATCTGAAAATTAAACTGGAAACATTTGTAATGGATACAAGCAAAGAAATCACGTATGCCCATGTTGTTGCAGAGCCTTTTCCTGCTGACAAAAAAGCCTATCCAATACGCTGGGTTATCATTTTGTTTTCGGTACTGGGTGCTTTCATTGCAGGGCTGTTTATTTTAGTACTGATTGACAAAGCCAAAATCACACGAACTGAATAAAGTGAGTTTTAATAAAAAAAAAATATGGCTTTTTTACCTGCTGAGCTTTTTGTTTATCGCTCTGAACGCTTATGCACTGCTGACCAGGGAAACCTTTTTAATTAGCCTCCTCCCGTTTGCCTTGCTTGTCCTTTTGTTTGGTTTTTTTGCCATGGATAAACTGCTGTGGGTTACAGTGTTTTTTGTTCCCCTTTCCATCCCGCTCGATACGTTATACCCCAGCCTTGGGTTTAACATGGCTTTGCCTACCGAACCCCTGTTGTTTGGTTTGATGTTGATTTTTCTGCTCAAGCAGGCACTCGAAAAATCTTACGACAAAAAAGTGTTGAATCACCCGGTGACATGGGCCATATTTTTCATGTTGTTCTGGATGTTGATAACCAGTATTACCAGTACAATGCCATGGATATCCATAAAATATTTTTTATCCAGACTGTGGTTTGTCATTGGCTTTTATTTCCTGATGGTTTTGATATTAAAAAAGAAGGAAAACATCCCAAAGTTTTTTTGGATATCGCTAATCCCCGTTGTAATTGTGATTGTCATTACCCTGGTTGAGCATGCAAGCTTAGGCTTTACACAAAGAGCAGCACATTCCGTCGTCAAGCCGTTTTACAATGACCACACCTCCTATGGTGCTATTCTGGCCATGTTTATCCCTGTGCTTACCGGATTTTACTTTATAAAAAAGAACAAGGGATTTTTCAGGTATGTCATTGCTTTTTTATTGTTTCTGTTTTTAATTTCCATCGTGTTATCATACACCAGGGCTGCATGGGTTAGTCTTATAGGAGCATTCGGTGTTTATCTCATTATCCGCCTGAAAATTAATTACAAATGGGTGCTTGCTGGTGTTGCGGCGTTGGTGGTTTTGTTTTTTATTTACCAGACTGATATTATGATTATGTTGGAACAAAACAAACAGGATAGTTCCACCGATTTTAAAGAACATGTTCAAAGCATCAGTAATGTTGCCACCGATGCCTCAAACAAAGAACGCATCAACAGGTGGAATTGCGCTTTGCGTATGTTCAATGAAAAACCTTTTCTGGGATGGGGGCCCGGTACATACCAGTTCCAGTATGCGCCTTTCCAGCGTTCTTATGAAAAAACCATAATCAGTACAAATGCCGGAGATATGGGTAATGCCCATTCCGAATATCTCGGGCCTCTGTCAGAACAAGGCGTTTTGGGCTTGCTCAGTTTTTTTGCTGTATTTCTAACCGTGCTTATCACGGCATTGAAAAGATACAAAAATACCAGTGATAAATACACCCGGACTTTATTGCTGATGTCACTGATTGGTTTAATGACGTATTTTATTCATGGTTTCCTGAACAATTTTCTTGATACTGACAAGGCATCCGCACCTTTCTGGGGCTTTATTGCTGTTATTGTTGCTATTGATTTGTATCACAGCAATGAAGATAATAATCAGTACTCGCCCCCGGAAAACAGGGGAACTTCAAAATTAGGTGTTAGGGGTTAGGTTTTACGTCATGAAAAACCTAACACCTAAACCCTAAATCCTTATTTTGGATTTTGTTTTTTGAACTTTGGATTTTATTCAAACTCTCCCCCAATAAGCCGGGTTTTACAAATAAAATAACAGTGAATTTTAAAAAGAGTTATATGAGAGGAACAGACCACCGTTGACTCCAAAAATCAAATAATCCCAAACTGAAATCTTTTATTCATGCATCTGAATCAAATATCATTTGGAAACTCATTCCACAGAAAGTATATTTGCAGTTTGCAAAATTCAGTTAAATAAGAAAAGAATGCATTCAAAATTTCCTGAGTATAATTCACTTGATTTACCAAACGTAAATCGTGAAATTCAAGAGAAGTGGAAAGCGAAAAAAAGCTTTGAGAAATCTGTAGAAAACAGAGCTGAAGCTAAACCATTTATTTTTCACGAAGGCCCTCCGTCAGCCAATGGTAAACCGGGCATTCACCATGTGATGGCACGTACCATTAAAGATATCATTTGCAGATACAAAACCATGCAGGGGTATCAGGTTAGACGTAAAGCAGGATGGGATACCCATGGCCTGCCGGTCGAATTGTCTGTCGAGAACACCCTGGGAATCTCCAAAGAATCCATTGGAAAAGACATCAGTGTTGAGCAGTTTAACAAAACATGCCGGAGTGAAGTGATGAAATATACGGACATGTGGGAAAAACTTACCCGGCAGATGGGATACTGGATTAACATGGATGACCCATACGTAACCTATGATAACCGTTACATTGAAACTTTGTGGTATTTACTGAAAGTGCTGTATGACAAAGGCTTGCTGTATAAGGGATATACCATACAGCCCTATTCACCTGCTGCAGGAACGGGGCTGAGCACACATGAACTTAATCAGCCGGGGTGTTACAAGGATGTCAAAGATACCACTGTGACAGGCATGTTTCATGTCCCGGATAAACCGCAAAACAAGCCGGTTCTTGATAAGTGTGACACCGATGTGTATTTTCTGGCATGGACCACCACACCCTGGACATTGCCATCAAATACAGCTTTGGCTGTCGGTCAGGACCTTGATTATGCACTGATAAAAACCGTCAATCCGTACATGGGGAACCCGGTACATGTCATATTGGCTAAAGACCTTGTGAATACGTATTTTTCAGAAGATTTTAGAAATGGAGATTTTAACGATTTCAAACCCGGCAGCAAAAAAATACCCTGGCAGGTGGTGGATGAATATAAAGGTTCATCCCTTGTAGGAATGTCTTATGAGCAACTGATACCATGGGTCAAACCAGTGGGAGATGCATTCCGGATCATTGCAGCTGATTATGTTACCACCGGGGAAGGAACAGGGCTTGTTCACATTGCTCCGACCTTTGGTGCTGACGATGATCGCGTTGCTAAAATCTCAAATATCGCTCCATTGATCCTTATAGATAAGGACAATCAAAAAGTGCCCATGGTGGATAAAAAAGGCCGGATGATCCCCATTGAAGATATTGATGATGATTTTGTAAAAAAATATGTCAACATTGATAATTACAGACCATTTGCCGGGCGCTATGTCAAAAATGAGTACGATGAAAATGCCAAATCCGATGACCCTGCTTTGGATGTTGATATCGCTGTGACCCTTAAAAAACAGGGCAAGGCATTTCAGGTGGAAAAATACGTGCATAATTACCCGCATTGCTGGCGTACCGATAAACCGATTTTGTACTACCCCCTTGATTCATGGTTCATTAAAACCACAGAAGTAAAAGAACGCATGATAGAGCTAAACAAAACCATCAACTGGAAACCAAAAAGCACAGGGGAAGGCCGGTTTGGAAAATGGCTGGAAAACCTGGTTGACTGGAACCTCAGCCGCTCAAGGTATTGGGGAACACCCTTGCCGATCTGGAGCACTGAAGATGGCAAAGAGCGAAAATGCATCGGATCTGTGAAGCAATTACTCGGCGAAATTGAAAAATCGGTAAAAACCGGATTTATGGATAAAAATCCATTTTCAGGTTTTAAAACCGGAGATGTATCTGCCGAAAACTATGAAAAAATAGATTTGCACAGGCCTTTTGTTGATGACATTGTGCTGGTTAGTGACACAGGGGAACCAATGAAACGTGAATCTGACCTCATTGACGTTTGGTTTGATTCCGGTGCGATGCCTTATGCTCAATGGCATTATCCTTTTGAGCACAAGGATGATTTCCATGAGCGTGTTCCTGCGGATTTTATCGCAGAAGGCGTGGATCAAACGCGGGGATGGTTCTTTACCCTGCATGCCATTGCTACTATGATCAGCGATGATGTGGCATTTAAAAATATCATATCCAATGGACTGGTGCTGGATAAATACGGCAATAAAATGTCTAAAAGGCTTGGCAACGCTGTGGATCCGTTTGAAACCATGGATAAACACGGGGCAGATGCATTGCGGTGGTATATGGTAACCAATGCACAGCCCTGGGATAATTTAAAATTTGATCCCAAAGGCATCGAAGAAGTACAGCGTAAATTTTTCAGCACACTGTACAATACATACAATTTCTTTGCGCTGTACGCCAACATTGATGGATTTGATGTTTTACAGGAAAAATTACCTGTTAATCAGAGGCCCATGCTTGATCAGTGGATTGTTTCTCAATTACACAGCCTGATTGCTGATGTGACAAAATCTTTGGATAAATATGAACCAACACGTGCCGGCAGGTTGATACAAAATTTTGTGATTGATCATTTAAGTAATTGGTATGTGCGCCTTGGCAGAAAACGGTATTGGGGCGGAGAAATGAATGAAGATAAACTCGCTGCTTACCAGACATTACACGAATGCCTGCTGACGATTGCTAAACTGATGTGCCCGCTATCGCCATTTTATCCTGAAAAATTGTACGCTGACCTGACATTGAACAAGGCTGAAACATCTGTTCACCTTGAGGACTTTCCGGTATGTGATAAATTACTCATGCAAAAAGACCTGGAAGAACGCATGCAAATGGCACAAGCCATTTCAAGCATGATTTTGGCGCTGAGGCGAAAAGTCAATATCAAGGTAAGGCAGCCCCTGCAAAAAATCATGATCCCGGTATCTGATAAAAAAATGCAGCAGCAATTGGAAAAAGTAGAAAACATCATCAAAACAGAAACCAATATCAAGAGCATAGAGTATCTGAGTGATGCTTCAGAAGTGCTGGTGAAAAAGATCAAACCAAATTTCAAAAGCCTTGGCCCAAAATATGGTAAATTGATGAAACAAATTGCACCAAAAATCACTCAGATGTTGCAGGAAGACATTGCCAGGCTGGAAAATCATGGAGAATATTCATTTGAAACAGACGGGCAGACCATTACCATTGGCCTCGAAGATGTGGAAATATACTCTGAAGACATCCCCGGCTGGGAAGTAATCAATCAGGGGAATTTAACGGTGGCTTTGGACGTTAAAATATCCGATGAACTTAAAAAGGAAGGCTTTGCAAGAGAATTAGTCAACAGGATACAGAACCTGAGAAAAGACAGTGGATTTGATGTGACGGATAAAATTCATGTTCAGGTAAGTTCTGACAATGATGTGAGAGAATCTATTGAGGAACATGCTTCCTATATTTGCGAACAAACTCTTGCTTTGTCCATAAAAACTTGTGATAAATTGGAACAAAAATCAGCCGTTCACGTACAACTTGATAATAACAGGACTATGACATTATTTATTGAAAAGGCAGATACTAACTAAAACAACGAACTATGGCCGAAGAAAAAAAGAGATACAGTAAGGAAGAGCTTCAGGAGTTCAAGGAACTTATTTTGAAAAAACTGGAGAAAGCAAAGAAGGATTATGAGATGTATAAATCTGCATTGAATCATGAAGGGAGTAATGATACGCAAGATACGTCCCCTACTTTTAAGGTGCTTGAGGAAGGAGCAACCGTGTTGTCAAAAGAAGAAGCCGGCAGGTTGGCTCAACGTCAGGCAAAATTTATTCAGCACCTGCATGCGGCCCTTGTACGCATCGAAAACGAGACGTATGGAGTATGCAGGGAAACAGGAAAACTGATAGCCAAAGAGCGACTTAAAGCAGTTCCACATGCTACATTGAGTATTGAGGCAAAAAACAACAGAAAATAACAACCCGTCAAAAATCATGGGGTGATTTTTGTGCCTTTGATTTTTTGGTGTGTGCAATGTTACATAATGAAAATGGGAAACAATAAAAAGAAGTTTTTAGTTGCCTCCGGAATCATTCTCCTGATCATCATCATTGATCAGGTACTGAAAATCTGGATCAAAACAAACATGATGCTTGGCGAAGAATACCGCATTGCAGATTGGTTTATCATCCACTTTACCGAAAATGAGGGCATGGCTTTCGGGATGGAATTTGGCGGCGAATCTGGCAAGTTGATTTTGAGCTTGTTTCGCATTGTGGCCATTGGTTTCATGGGATATTATATGATTCACAGCATAACAGAAGGCACCAATTATTATTTTATCGTGGCACTGTCGCTTATCATCGCCGGGGCTTTGGGAAATCTGATCGATTCAATCTTTTACGGTGTTATATTTGATCATAGTTTGTTTCAGGTGGCCGAAATGTTTCCCGAAGGGGGAGGTTATGGAAAGTATTTACATGGAAAGGTGGTTGATATGTTTTATTTTCCCATTATCAATGGGTATTATCCAGAATGGTTGCCAAAGATTGGCGGACAATCGTTTACCTTTTTTAAGCCCGTTTTTAATGTTGCCGATGCTTCAATTACAACAGGGGTATTTATTTTTATCCTGTTTTATAAAAAAGTAATGCAGACAAAATGAAACTTATTCATCATGGTGCCATGTCAATTCAAATTATTATGAGGATAAAGATTGTTTGGCTTATAGCGCAAGGATTGTACGAAAATTTTATCCTCAAAAGAACAATTAAATACATTTAAGGCAACCATAGAATATAAAATTCGTCGTATTAATATATTGTTAATGTAAATTATTTTTTGTATTTTAGTGCTCTAATACATATGTAATTATGAAATACATCTTGTTTAGCGGAATAATGATTTTATTTTCGGTGTTGGTATTTGCCCAAAATAACACACCTGACAGCACTATAAACGTAAGTGATTACTACACAAAGGCCATAAATGAAATCCCTTATGATGAAAGCAAACTGGAAAACGTTAAAAATACACAAATACATTTGATCCCGCCGCAGCATTTTGTTTTTGCAAAAGATATCCCCGGGTATATTCATCCGGGAACAAGTGCCAGTATCCAGGTAAAAGACATTGAAGGAACAAGTTGGCCGGTGATAGACAAAGTGATGACAAAAGAACATTTTGAAAGCCAGGGTGTGACATATATTGATAGAGAAGAGGTGGAGTTATATTCAGGATTGTCAGGTGTAATATATACGGTGAGCTTTGAGGTCAAAGGGGTTGAGTTTGAACGCAAGTTGCTGTTCGCCGGTGATTATAATTATACGATATGGCTTAATGCCAATTATCCTGTAAGTCTGAAAAAAACAATAATAAAACCAATAATGAGTAGCCTTTTGTCTGCTACGATTATTAATAAATAGTGTGTTATGAAAACTCTTAAAAAATTATTCCTTTGCATTTTCAGTGTTATTCTGTTAACCACGTTTTCAGGATATGCCCAGAGTCCTGATAATATATTGATACATGATATAATTTATGAAACTTCAGATCAGGATATGTGGGGGCCCGGCGGATATTTTAGCCTGGATTTCGATTATGACCTCATTGATCTTGAATGGGATGAATCAGGAAACATAGGTGCATATACCTCCATTTTTGGACAAACCTTCGGCATGGGCCTTGATTATGGCTTCTGGGGTGTGATCAGGTCAACTTTCAGTATTCATGGTTTTCATACAGGCTGGATTGATATCAACTATCCCATAGAAGTTACCCTGGATTTCCCCGATGATTACAGTTTTGATCCGGGTGAAACAATAACTGTGAATACATGGTATGAAGTACAGAATGGGTGGTATCTTGATACCCATTTCCCCGAAGCCGGTATAATCGCACTGGATTTGGAATTTGGTTTTGGCATGCACATGGACCTGGTTGTTGAATTGTTCGGAACAATGACCATTCCCCTGATGCCCACAATAGCCATTCCCCACGATCCAGTTCCCGGACAGCCATTACCTCATGATTCCATCGCCATATTTTATTTGAATGGAGATACCGGAGAAACAGTTTATCCATGTTTAGACCCCGTTACCGGATTACCGCAGTTTTGTGAAGATACTGTTTTGCCCATCATCATCCCTGATTGGTTTGGCATTGGCCTTACAGGCCAGATTGACCTGCCTTATGTTGAAACAGATGATTGGCTTGCTCCAAACACCCAGTGTTTACATGCTTACGGACAGGATGACTGGATACAATTTGAGTTGAACATACTTACTTTTCTGGGGGCCATCGCTAATATCATTCCCCCTCCAACAGGACCGGCAATATCCGAAATTATTGATATCCTTGATGGAGGCACAATTACATACAGTGAGGGGCCTATAACAGCATATATTGATTATTATATTTTGCAGATTTCTATATCCATGACATCCTGGATGACACAGGAATTTTCTTTTTGTCCAACCATTTGGGTTACCCTTGGTTTCCCGCTTGAAGTTCCTTATACGGTTACCGACCCCTCAGACAATAACAATGTCGTGGATTCCGGTGATTCGGATGAGGTAACCTTTGCTGTTAACAACGACTTCAACTTTACATATCCCTGTTTTGACTGGGATTCAATGGATATTGATGTCCTTGGTTATGATATTACACCCACATTTACTAACCATACCTGGGATTCCCTAGCTTTTGATTTTAATTACTCAATAGTTTGGGCTTCCATTGAAATTGTGCTTGAAACACCATTTAAATCCAGTGAAATACCCGCTTTCGATTTACCAATTACATATGAAGATCCGGAAACAGGTGAAATAAAAACCGTTGAAGCTTCAGCACCAGCATATACAACCCCGGAAATTGACCTTTCAGATTACCTTGATGAAGATGAATATGTGTCTGTTAATGAGATGAAAAATGGAGCTAAAGACATTACAATTGGCCCATTTACCATTGGTCCGTTATTAGAAGGCTCTATACCATTGGGGTACATTCCGATCAACTGGTTTGAAGAAACATGGCTGATGGACGGTTTTTATGAAGATGATGATACCATAACAGACCAAGTCAATATCATTCCGCTTCCGGAACTTGATCTGGAAATTGATGGCAATAATATTCTTTGTTATGGAGATACAACAGGTGTGGTTACTGTTACAGCACTGAACTCTACAGGCCCGTACACCTTTGATTATTCATACGGCGTTACAAACACCCACATGAGCCCGGTTGACAGCATATACGTTCCCGCAGGCTATTATTATGTGACTGTTTCCGATGTATATGGTTGTGAAGTATATTCAGAACTCAATATTACGCATTTGTATCCACCAATGTGGTCGGAAACCGATGGAGATGAAGTTTTATGCCATGGTGAACAAACCGGCAATCTTTATGTAGAATCGGGAGGTGGTGCTCCACCTCATACATACCATTGGGAACCTTCAGGTTCTGATCAACAAAATGTTCACGGGGTATATGCCGGCTGGCATTACGTGACTATCACAGACTCAGTGGGATGTACACATGAAGATTCTGTCTTTATTGATGAACCGGACGCTCCTCTTAGCATGACTTACGATTATACCAATGTTTCATGTCATGGTGGGTATGATGGTGCTCTTGATATTACTGTCGCCGGAGGTACACCTCCTTATTATTATCAATGGTCAAACGGTATGCAAACCGAAGACCTTATGAATATTCCTGCAGGTGACTATACTGTGACAATTATTGATTCACACGATTGTAAGTATATTTGGACCATGGTTATTATAGAACCTGATCAATTGGTAGCTACAATTGAGTCTGAAGATGTTACTTGTTATGGATATGGTGATGGACAGATAGACCTGACAGTAACCGGTGGTACACCGCCTTACAATTACCAGTGGAATACAGGAGATACATCTGAAGACCTCTATGACCTTGAAGCAGGTATTTATATCGTTACAATTACTGATCAGTTTGATTGTCAGACATATGCTTATGTACAGATAGATGAACCTGATCTCCCGTTAACGGCAGAAATTGAACATGAAGATGTACGCTGTTACGGCGAAGGCAACGGCTGGGCCACTGTCAATGTGTATGGAGGAACAGAGCCATATTATTATGAATGGTCAAATGGTGAAATAGGACAAACCATTGACACGCTTGATCCCGGTATTTATGCCGTTACTGTATTTGATGACCATGATTGTGTTGCCTATGATACTGTAGAAATTATTCAGCCCGATGCTCCCTTATCAGCAACCATTGACGCTACAGATGCCTCATGTGGTGGATATTCCGACGGGTCTGTTCACATTGATCCGGCAGGCGGAACACCGCCTTACACATTTGTCTGGTCTAATGGATCATGGGAAGAAGACCTTATTAATGTCCCGGCCGGGATTTATACAGTTACCGTAACAGATTCTCATTATTGCCATTTTACAATTTCTGACACAGTAGGACAACCAGAACCAATTCATCTTGAAACCTTTGGTGACCAAACAATTTGTTACGGACAAACAACAGAAATTGGTTTCAGTATGATCACCGGTGGTGTACCCCCTTATGATGTATTTTGGAATCATAACGGTCTTACGGGGGATGTCATTGAAGTAGCACCTACAGAAACAACAGAGTATAGCGCCTTTGTTACTGATTCCATTGATTGCATCAGTGACACCTCATACTTTACTGTTACTGTATTGGATTCCCTCGAATTTTCAGTATCTGCAAGTCAGGATTCTGTGTGTCCGGGTGATGAGGTTATATTCAATCTCAACATTCGTGGTGGCGGAGGAGAATGGCCGTATGAAGTATATATGAATGACAGCCTCCTGGAAGCTCCGCAAATTACAGTTACACCTGAGCACGATTCTGTTTTTGCTTTCACCGCCTGGGATCAATGCCATTTTGATAGTATATACATTGAATACCCGATTTATACTTTTGATTTGCCTGCAGTGGCTGTCAATGCAGACAAAACTGAAGGCTGCCAACCATTGACTGTACAATTTAGTGAAAGCAGTGATATTCAGGGACAGCAATACAGATGGAACTTTGATGATGGGGATGTCGAGAACCTCTCATTTGATAAGAATCCTGAACATACATTTAATAATGCAACAACATATCATGTCAACCTGATGGTTACCTCCGTTGAAGGATGTAAAGATGACAGTACGATCGCAATCACTGTGTATCCAAAACCCGATGCCAATTTTGAAGCTGACAGAACCAGCGTGATGTTGTCTGATCCACTTATTGTATTTACAAACTATACAGATGGTGCTTTCTTTTATCGTTGGGATCTTGATGATGGAACAACATCTGATCAGGAAAACATCCAGCATGCTTATAACCAAGCAGGCAATTATACAGTAAACCTTGTTGCAGAGTCTATGTTTGGATGTGTTGATTCTGCACAGCTTGATATTACAGTAGCTGGAGAGCAAATGGTTTATGCTCCCACTGCATTTTCACCCAACCATGATGATATAAATGACATCTTTAACATCGTTATTACAGGTTTCGACCTGGAAACTTATCATATGGAAATTTTTAACAGATGGGGTGAACAGGTATTTGTCTCTGATGATTATAAAGAAGGTTGGAACGGGAATTATAATGAAGAAGAATGCCGTGAAGGTGTATATACATGGTACGTCGAATTTGATGACTTATACGGCAACACCTACAATAAATCAGGTACAGTTACCCTGATCAGATAACATGATTAAATGCTCCAAACAAAAAAAGACCGGATTTACCGGTCTTTTTTTGTTTAAAACCAGTTAATGTGATGATTCATGATTTTTGCTTTAGGCCTGAAAAACCTCTGAACCGTCAATTATTTTGTGTTTCATTTGGGTGTAAAAAAAATATATTACATTTGCTTTGTAACCAAGTCCTTTGGATTATGAAAAAAATATTTTTTATTTCAGCAGCAGTTTTAATTTCAATTGCTCATACATTTGCACAAACAGGGACATTGAAAGGTACCATTATGGATAAGAATGATGATCCATTATATGGTGTTAATGTTATGATTGAACAGAAAAATTCCGATTTTACAACCGGGGGTATCACTGATTTTGATGGAAAGTTCAGTTTTGAACTGAACCCGGGAACCTATGATGTTAAAATCCAATATGTAGGATATACAAATATTGAAAAAGTGCTTGAAATTAAAAGTGGAGAAGCAGCAGAACTGGATATTACACTTCAGGAGAAAACAGAAATAATTGATGAAGTGGTCGTAAGTGCATCAAAATACGAGCAGAAATTGTCGGATGTAATATCCTCCATGGAAGTCATAAAGCCACAAATGATAGAAAACACAAACACCAATAGCATGAAGGATGCCATCAGCAAAATTCCCGGCGTTGAAGTCAATGATAAACAAACCAGCATTCGTGGCGGAAGTGGATGGTCTTACGGAGCAGGCAGCAGGGTGTTGGTTTTGGTAAATGAATTGCCCATTCTTTCTGCCGATGCCGGAGATATAAAATGGGACTATATGCCTGTTGAGAACATTGCGCAGGTTGAAGTACTCAAAGGCGCATCTTCAGTGCTTTATGGTTCATCTGCCATGAATGGCGTAATAAATATCCGCACCGCTTATCCCACTGAAAAATCAAAAACAAAAATTATTTATAATGTGGGTTTTTATAATCAACCCAAATCAGCAATAAAACAATTAAATGGCAAAACATGGGATACCAGATTTTACACAAATGAAAATTTTTATGTCGAAGACGAAACACCCGTAGCCATACCAATGAGGGAAGAGATGTTTTATTGGGTGAATAAACCCATGTTTGGTGGCCTCAGCTTTTCACATCAGCAGCAATATGGACACTTTGACTTTGTACTCTCAGGGAAACATTATATTGATGAAGGCTACCGTACCTGTGATTACAATAAACGTACCAGGTTAAATTCGAATATGAGGTACAGAAGTAAAAAAATAGATGGTTTGGCAGCCGGTGTCAATGCCAGTTTTATGGCCACAAAAAAAACAGATTTTTTGTTGTGGACTTCAGAAACCCAGACTGATATGAATGGTCAGGATTCTGTTGTTATTTATCCTTATCGGGCAATGGAAAATTCTGCTTATCCCAATGAAGCTTTCAGATTCAATATTGATCCTTTTATTTATTATTATAAAAAGAATGGTTCACGATACAGTATTCGTACACGGTATTATCAAGTAATAAACCGTATGCCAATTGATACTTCAAAAAACATCATGAGTGAGGTGTTTTATGGTGAATACCGTTATCAGACCGATATTGCAGACAATACCAAACTGGCAGCAGGTGGGGTAAATTCGTATTCAGAGGTTGAATCTAACCTGTACGGAGATCATTTTAGTAATAACCTGGCCGGGTACGTGCAGGTTGATAACAATTTTGGAGCACTGAAAACATCTGTTGGATTGCGGGCCGAATATTACAGGGTGGACACTGCACAAACAGAATCAATGATAGATATTGAGCTTGGTGATGAGATCATTGAAATACCTGTAAAACCTGTGTTCAGGGCCGGAGCTAATTACAAACTTGCCGAATATACCAACATACGGGCCAGCATCGGACAGGCATACCGATTTCCAAGCATAGCTGAAAAATACACAGCCACTGCTTTTGCCGGATTGCTTAATATTTTTCCGAATCCACACCTTGACAGTGAAACTGGCTGGAATGTTGAATTAGGCGGAAGACAGGGATTCAGAATCGGAAAAGGCTGGACAGGTTTTGCTGATGTATCTGGTTTTTATTCGCGTTATAATAACATGATGGAGTTTTCTTTTGGGATGTTTGATCCTGAAACGTATATGCCTTTGGCGGATTCCGTTACCCCAACCATGGATAATTATGGGTTTCAATCCAGGAATGTCGGGGATGTGCATATTACAGGATTGGATTTATCCGTTTCTGCCAGGGGTGAATTGATGCAGAATCTGGATGTTACGCTGTTTGCCGGATATACCTATTTATACCCTGTGAATATTTATGATAATGAACAGGAACAGGAAGAGTTATATGCCACAAAAAACCGGAACACAGATTTTTTGAAATACAGGTACAGGCATAGTGTGAAAGGAAATGTTATCCTGGAATATAAAGTGTTTTCTACCGGTGTTACCATGAAGTACCACAGTCCTGTATTGGCCGTTGACAATGTTTTTGTGTCAGAGGATCCACGACAGTTAACATTTAATAACTTGATTCTTAATGGTTATGCAGATTATTACGCCTATAACAAATATAAACCATTATTAACCTATGATATGCATTTTGGCTGGCAGATGAATAAAAGCATTAAAAGTTCCATAGTAATCCGGAATCTTTTTAATACGGAATTTGTCGAACGTCCGGGAAATATGCTGCCGCCACGAACTATTTCATACCAGTTTATTGCGGAGTTTTAGGCCTTTTTCCGCCGTTTTTTTGCAACGTCTTTACCGGCTCCAGGCCTGTATAAGTTCCTTCCTGTATAGCCTTCAGTACAGCACCACCACCGGTAAAGATGTAGTACTTGGGGTGGTCAATGGCTACAATGTACAGCCCAGGCAATAAACGTTTTAATTCCTGCATGGTATCGCCTCCGCCATAGAGTTTAACAGCATCAGGGTTAGAATCTGTCAGTTGATCAAGCGCAATGGTTCCCTCATTGAAATGCGGCGTAAATCCCATCACGGCGTTGATGAAAATGGTGGATGCTGATAAAAATTCATCACGTACTTCCTTTTCTTCAAAAGATTCAGGGGCAACATCCAGTACATAATTCAGCTCTTGCCCTTTTTTAAAATCTTTGATGTGATGCACGCGGTATTTACCCTCTTCTTTGCCATCGAGCGTATCGGATTCCACCACATACGACAACTCCAATATTTTGCCTTTGTAATTTTTTGCATAGTCAACAAATTCTCTGGCCAGTTTAAGGTTTTCTTCATTCACCCCTTTTATGCGTATGCCGTATTTTGCACACAAATAAGCATTGTAAATAACACCACCAAGAACCAGTTTGTCGGCAATATCAAGCAATGTGTACAGCGAATCAATTTTCGTATCCATTTTACTTCCTGCCACTACGGCTACAAATGGCTTTTTAGCATCGTATATTCTTTGGAGGTTGGCAATTTCTTTTTGCATAAGATAGCCGGCATAGCTGGGCAGGTAGTTGTTTACACCAACGGTTGAAACATGCGGTTGCCATGAGCCAAAAGCATCGTTGACAAAAACATCAGCCAGCCCTGCCAGTTGTAAAGCAAAGCGGTCGGCTTTTTCACCATCGGCTTCTTCGCCTGCAAACCAGCGTGTGTTTGGCAAATAAATACCGTCGATTTCCCCGTTTCTGAGGTCCCTTATCAGATGGTTAACCGAAGTCTCAATTCCGAGGTATCCTTGTTTTCCGTGTTCTACAAAATCGGGTATCTTAATGTTGATGTGCAGTTTATTATTGATGTAATCAACAATGGGTTGTACAGAGGTATCTTCACTGATGTTTATGTCTCCTGTTTTTTTATCCCGCGGCCTTCCCACATGGGTCATTAAAATGATTTTTCCTCCTTTGGCATTGATGTGATACAATGTGCCTATTGTCATGTCGATGCGGTAGGGATCGTGTATGGTTCCTTTTTTCACCACATTGTGATCTACCCTTACCAATACCACTTTATCCTCCAGGTTGGCTTCCTGTATTTTTGGGAGATCAATTTTTTCCATATTGTAGTTGTTTTAGATTATCTAACAATTCAACTTAAATATTTGTTCGCACTGCTTTGATGCTTGGTAATTCATTTCCTTCGATATATTCAAGAAGGGCCCCCCCGGCTGTAGAGATATATGAAATTTTATGGGACAATCCGTATTTTTTCAATGCTGCGATGGAATCTCCACCTCCCACGAGTGAAAAAGCACCTCTGTCAGTTGCTCTGGCTGTTGCCAATGCAATTTTTATGGTGCCATTGCTGAAATGCGGCATCTCAAAAACCCCCATTGGGCCGTTCCAAAAAACAGACATTGAATTTTCGATGACTTTTGTGTATGTGGCTGCTGTTTTCACACCAATATCAAGGCCCTGCCATCCATCCGGGATTTGGTTGGCCTGGACGTGCCTGATGGTTGTATCGTTTTTGAATTTGTCAGATATTAAGCAGTCGGTTGGTAAATATAATTTTACGTTACTGTGAGCAGCCAATTCCAAAATTTTAATGGTCTTTTGAAGCACTTCATCCTCAACAAGCGAATCTCCAACCTGACCACCCATGGCTTTAATAAAGCTAAAAGCCAGGCCACCTCCAATGATGATGTTGTTTACTTTATCAATCAATGCCCTGACAATGTCAATTTTCGTAGAGATTTTTGCCCCCCCGATGATGGCTGTAAACGGCTTTTCCCCTTTGTATAATATCCGGTTAATATTTTTCATCTCGTTTTCCACAAGGTAACCAAGCATTTTGTCGTTAGGAAAGTATTTTGTTATCGTATAAGTTGATGCGTGCGCTCTGTGTGCAGTCCCAAACGCATTGTTGACATATGCGTCACCGAGTTTTGCCAGTTCTTTGGCAAATTTTTCCGATCCCTTGACTTCTTCGTTTGTGAACCTTAGGTTTTCAAGCATTAATACTTCACCTTTTTTTAGATTTTTAACTGCTTCTTCCGTGTTATTCCCCCTGCATTTGTCAGCAAATTTGACCTCTGTTCCCAGCAATTGAGAAACATAAGGGATAATATGTTTTACCGAATATTTCATGTCTCTTTTTCCCTTAGGGCGGCCAATGTGGGTCAGTAATATAAGGCTGGCTCCTTCGGCCAGGATTTTTCTCAAGGTAGGTATGGCTGTCCTTATGCGGGTATCATCTGTAATGTTATTATTGTCATCCATGGGCACATTGAAATCCACACGCACCAATACTTGTTTGTTGCTGAAATCATAATCATCTATGGTGTATGAATCCTTGATGGCTTTGATACTCGGTAATTTTTTCCCTTCAATGTACTCCAGCAGTGCACCTCCGGCAGTTGACACATAAGATATTTTGTGATCAAGTGCATATTTTTTCAAGGCAGCAATGCTATCACCCCCTCCCACAAGGGAATAAGCACCTTTGTCAGTTGCTCGTGAAACAGCCAATCCTGTTTTTAGCGTGCCGTATGAAAAATGATTCATTTCAAATACGCCCAAAGGCCCGTTCCAAAGTATGCTGGATGAATTCATAATAACCTGCTCAAATATTTCAGCGGATTTTACCCCGATGTCCATGCCAATCCAGTCTTTTTTGATTTTGGTTACAGGAACGTGTTCTATCATAGCTTCATTACTAAATTCATCGGCTATCAACACATCTTCTGGTAGATAAATCTTTACTCCTTTGCTTTCTGCCTTATTGAGAATGCTTTTTGCCACATCAATATAATCATCGTTAACCAGGGATTTCCCGATTTCAATGTCTTTAGCTTTTAAAAAAGTAAACACAATGCCTCCGCCCACAATCAGGTTGTCCACTTTTTCCAGCAAGGCCTCTATGATGTTGATTTTTGTGGAAATTTTGGCACCACCAATGATAGCGGTAAATGGTGATTCTGCTTTCTTTAGCAGGGTGTCAATGTTTTTAATTTCTGATTCCACCAAATCACCAAACATTTTATCGTACGGAAAAAATTTGGCAATGGTATATGTTGAGGCATGGGCACGATGTGCTGTTCCAAATGCATTGTTTACATACACATCCCCCAGGTCTGCCAGTTGTTTTGCGAATGTTTCGTCGCCGGCTTCTTCTTCGGCATGAAAGCGGAGGTTTTCCAGCAAAAGCACTTCCCCGGGTTTCAGTTCTTTAGCCATTTTTTTTGTTTCTGTACCAATGCAATCGGGAGCTTGTTTTACTTCACGGTCCAGCATGTTTGCCAGGTAATTTGCAATGCGTTGAGTACTCAGTGCATCATCAAATTTTCCCTTTGGCCTGCCGATGTGTGTCATGATGATAACAGAAGCGCCTTCGGATAAAATTTTCTGAATGGTGGGGATGGCCGTTACGATGCGTGTGTCATCAGCAATGGTTCCGTTTTCATTGAACGGCACGTTAAAATCAACTCGGACAAGGGCTTTTTTATTTTTAAAGGAGTAGTTATCAAGGTTATCCATAGCAAGTAATATGATGGTTAATTATACCATAAAATTAACAAAAATCTTTCAGATATATTGTACATTTTATGTGACGTCTGTCCAAATAAGAGACAAGCCCGGATATCAAATTGTTTCAGGGTTTTTATCAACTACCCCATGTACTTCTGTCCAGGCTGCGGTATTGTATGGCTTCGGAAATGTGTTCACTGCGTATGGCATCGGATGCATCCATGTCGGCAATGGTGCGTGATACTTTAAGAATCCTGTCGTAAGCGCGTGCAGAAAGATCCAGTTTTTCCATGGCCGTTTTCAGTAATGTGGCAGCTGTGTCATCCACAGCGCAGAATTTTTGCATCATTTTTGTTGACATCTGGGCGTTGCTGAAAATATGTTTAAAAGCATGAAACCGTTCTGCCTGAATATTGTTGGCATTTATCACTCTTTTTCTCACCGACGCACTGTTTTCACCGGGAGGTGCAGAAGCCAGTTTATTGAATTCCACGGGAATCACTTCCATATGAATGTCAATTCTGTCCATCAGGGGGCCGGAAATTTTTGCCAGGTATTTTTGGATCATGCCGGGTGAACAAGTACATTCCCGTGTGGGATGATTGTAATATCCGCAGGGACATGGATTCATGCTCGAAACCAGCATAAGGCTTGCCGGGTATTCCACGGTGAATTTAGCCCTGCTGATGGTCACCACCCTGTCTTCAAGGGGCTGCCTTAACACTTCAAGCACGGTACGTTTAAATTCCGGTAATTCATCCAAAAACAACACCCCGTTATGGGCAAGTGAAATTTCGCCGGGTTGGGGATGATTACCTCCACCCACGAGGGCAACATCAGAAATGGTATGATGTGGTGAACGAAAAGGCCTTTGTGTGATCAAAGAAACATTGTTATCTATTTTTCCGGCTACTGAATGGATTTTTGTGGTTTCCAAAGCCTCGTCCAGTGTCAGTGGAGGCAAAATGGTTGGCAGGCGTTTTGAAAGCATGGTTTTTCCGGCACCCGGAGGGCCTATCATGATCAAATTGTGCCCCCCGCTGGCTGCAATTTCCATTACCCTTTTTACGTTTTCCTGCCCCCGTACATCCGAAAAATCAGCATCGTAATCAGTAACGTTACGCTCAAAGGTCTTTTTCAGATCAACTTCTGTTTCCTTGAGCGCAAGCTCGCCGTTAAAAAAATCAATGACCTGGGTAATGTGATTAACCCCATAAACATCTAAATCTTCTACAACAGCAGCTTCTTTTGCATTTTGTTCAGGGAGGATAAATCCGTCAAGTCCGTTTTCTTTCGCCTGCAGTGCTATGGGTAATACCCCTTTGATGGGTAAAATGCTGCCGTCAAGGGATAATTCCCCCATGATCATAAAGCGGTGAACGCGATCTGCCGTCATTTGTTCTGATGCCCCCAACACGCCGATTGCAAGGGGTAAATCGTAGGCTGCCCCTTCTTTTCGTATGTCTGCAGGGGCCATGTTGATCACAATTTTTCGCCCCGGCCACTTATAACCATTGTTGCCAAGAGCAGCTACTATGCGTTGCTGCGACTCTTTAACGGCATTATCGGGTAAGCCTACAAGATGAAATTCATAGCCTTTGGTGGCATCGGTTTCGATGGTAACGGTGTGTGCATCAATGCCATGGTATGCACCACCATATGTTTTAACCAGCATATAACAACGTATTTTGCCGCTTAAATTAGCAAAACTTGAGAAATATAACAAACATAAAAAAAAAGGTGCTCATTATTATGTAACAAGCACCTTTGATAATTTTTTAATAAATGATTTGTACTAGTCTTCCGGATGTATTGCTTCTACCGGACAAACATCTGCACATGCACCGCAATCCGTGCAAACATCAGGATCAATAACATAAGGAGATCCTTCAGATATTGCTTCTACCGGACATTCGTCGATACAAGTACCACATTCTGTACATTCATCTGTAATTACATAAGCCATATCGTATAGTATTTATAGGTTAATAACTTATTACAAACTTAATCTTAGATTTTTAATTGGAAAAATATTTTACGTTTATTGCAGTAATTTTTAATCATTTTAAATAATGGCGTTAACATGCTATAATACAGGACATATAAAATACTGCATTGTTGGTTTGATAAAGAAAAAACAGAAAAACATGACAATGGTCATCAATTAATCACAAGTTTTTCGATTTTGAATGCATTTTTTTCATTTAAAATTCTGAGAAAATATACGCCACTGTTTATATCTGATAAATCCAGCCTGTAAAATGCTGATGAAAATGGCTCATATTTAAGTGTTTTGCCATGGATATCTGTAAGTTCACAGATGTAGGTGCCTGTATGTTGCATTTTAATTTGAACGCCGGAACGTGCCGGATTGGGAAATATCTCACATGATAAATGATGCTCCGGAATTGAAGACACTTCCTGTACCATGTTTTCCTGGATCAACCACAAATGTGGATCAAAAACAATGCTGTCAACGGTATTTGGTTCCGGGATCTTATGCGAAACACTGTATGCATCCTGTGTTAACTGTACCAGCAGGCTGTCTCCGTTTTCATAGTACAGCATATATTCCGGTGGAATGGTAAATAAAGGAGCCTGTGCACATGATCCCGCCTGACTGGTATTGATATAAACGGTATCGTTTGCTTGATGCCATTCTACATCGTAAATTGGATACCCTTCACCGTAATACCATTGGTTAAAAAAGTCATCAAAATTCATTCCGCTGACATCTTCGACAACGGATTTGAAATCGTCGCCTGTAGCAACAGCGTTTCCATGTTCATCCAAATGAGCCTGTAAAACATCAAAGAACAAGGAGTCGCCAAGAAGGTAACGGAGCATGTGTACCAGCATCCCACCTTTTTTATAGGTCAGGTAATAATCGAAAATGCGTTGGGGATCGCCAACTTCACTGAAAGGGATATATACGGAACCGTCTGTATATTCTTTCGCGTATTCTGCATTCAGTTCAAGCCAGTTTTGTGTTTCAGCCTCAGTGCGCATCGCCTGGGAGGTGAGGTATTCACTATATACGGCAAAGCCTTCATTGATCCAGATGTCCTGCCAGGTGGCACAAGTAATGTAGTTCCCAAACCAGGAATGCCCCAACTCATGAGCTACCAGGGCGAAATCAAATTTACCCACGGTTGTCATGGTTTGATGCTCCATCCCGCCATTGAGTTCTACAGCACAGTGGCCGTATTTTTCCTCGTGGTGGGGATACAGGCCGAAATAGTCAGATTGCACTTCAATCATTTCACCCGTTTTTAAAATGTCTGCTTCATAAAAGGCCAGGTAATATGGAGAATCATAAATGAAATTTTGCACCAGAACGGAATCGGTGCCTTCAGGGTAGCAGTAAAACGAATAATCCTGATAATTGCCAATGGCCACTGAAATCAGGTAGTAATCAATCGGGTATTTTGATTTCCATTCGTAGCGGGTAGTACCACCTCCCATGTCGGTAGTCCCTGTCAACAAGCCATTGGATCCTGCCATTAAATTATCCGGCACCGTTACAAACACCCGGGAAGAATCGGCTTTGTCAGTTAAATCCTGTTTCACCGGAAACCAACCCATGGCATCATAAGGTTCAGATAAACTAAATGTTGTGGTTTCATTCAGAATAAAATATGTTTCATTGAACATCCCATACGGAGGTGTCCCTGCGTAGCTTACCTCCACAGTGTAATTGTTCTTTTCGGGATTTTTGCCCAGGGGAATATTGAGAATATCCTGATCGTGATCAAAAGACGTGGGACTCCCGTTTAATTCCACCCCGTTGACATTAAGTTCGTCAGCAAGATCCAAATCAATGGATGAAAGCCCAGGATTGGTAACTGTCAAATCTATCCGGGCAGTGCCTTCTACATCTACGGATTCGTTATCCATGATAAGGTCCAGGAAATAAAAAGTGACATCATAATCGTCATAAGATCGTTCATTTATATTATATGTTGTATTTAGTGCCTGGTATTTATAGGCATCGGGTGACTTTGTTGCATGCTGTGCATAGACAAAGGCCGTTGAAATCATACATAAGATGATAGCCAGCAGAAGGGTGTTTTTGTTCATACGGTCATTAAAATTTCGGATTTATAAAATGTTTACTTGTTTAATAATGTGTTTGTTGTTGTTGCTGATCTTCAGGCTATACATACCCGGTGCAATATTTCTGGTATCAATGTGTTTGGGCGCTTTTTCAGATACCTTAATATTGCCTGAACGAACTAGCTTTCCCCTGGTTGAAAACAATTCATAATGCAACCCTGCTGCAGCCTGTGATTGAATATAAATCCCATCTTCTTTTTTCGCGGGGTTTGGAAATACGTTTATTTCAGACAGCATTTGATGGTTATCAATGTTCATTTCCGAGATTTCAATGTCTTTTATTTCTGTATATTCTCCCTGATCATTGGTTATGGTAAGGCTCACAGGATAAATGCCATCCTGGTCATAAGTATGTTCAGGATGTTGTTCGTCGCTGGTTCCGCCATCGCCAAAATCCCATGCCCATGTTAACGGGTAATTTGTTGAAATATCTGTGAAATGGATGGTTTTGTAATCACTGGCATCTGCTGTGTGGGTAAAATCTACTTTCAGGCATTGCCAAAACAACTTAAAACCCGGTTCAGTAACGCCTCCGTCGGTAATTTGACGGACAAGCCCTTTTCCTTCAGTTGTAATGATGCTGCCGGAAGGGGGATTGTTGTTGCAAAATTCTCCAATTTTATACCCATCATAAGGGATAAGGTCGTTAAAGATCAGGATGCGGTCGTAATCGCATGTGCCGCCGGGACCGGCTTCAACATCAAAATCCATAAACGTAAATTCGATTTGATCCGCATCAGCGGGCACAATTTTTACAAGGCCATTCGTGTTGTCAGAATAATTTAGATCCGGGCCGCCATTATCATAAAGGTAGCCTTCGCAGCATGCCTGCTGTTGGCCATAACCCGATTCCGGCATGTTAAGCTCTGCTGTATTATCAGGATCAAAGTTGATGAAATCTGTTTTTGTTTCCGTCACATCATCACACAGGGCGGATGATCCTGTTAGGCTAACCGTATAGGAACCTTCATTTTCATACGTGTGTTCAGGTTCGTAATCTGCAGATGTGTTTCCATCCCCAAAATCCCACTCAAAACTTTCGAGTTCATCGCTGATGTTTGTAAATTGTACTTCACAAGCTTGACAAGCCTGACTGATATTGCTTAAAAAATCCACCACAAGGTCTTCTTGTGAAATTACTATTTGTTTGGTGATTGAATCAGCACCAAGATCATTGGTGACAACAAGTTTGACATCGTATGTTCCCAATGCCTGATATGTATGTGTGGGAATAGGTTCATTGCTCATGTTGCCATCACCAAAGTACCAAGTATAGCTATTCGGAGCTCCGCTTGAAGTACTGCCAAACAACACTTCGCCCTGACAGGCATTCAGCACCGAAGCCGTAAAATCCGCTACCGGTGGGGCAACGAGTTCAAACAGATCGGATTCCCAGACCCCGCGTCCGTAGGTGGCTGCCCTGATTTTGTTTACGTTGTACTGAATTTCCAGTTCGTTGACAATTACATTGGGCAGACCCTGGCTGTAATTTGTCCATTGAGCCATGTTGCTGTTCCGGTAGTAAATGCCCAAATCGGTACCGACGTAGAGGGCATTGTTTGAGTTTTCTTCATACACAATGCAATTGGCAGGGACGTTGGGGAGCCCTCCGGAATAATTTTCCCATGAGTCACCGCCGTTATCGGAAAAATATACCTTTTCACCACCGACATATCCGCTCAGTGTAATCCATATCTCATCCGGGTTGACAGGACTGATGCTGATGTAAGTAATGGATTGTGATGGCACTCCGTTTGTGATGTTAGTCCATGTACCGCCGCCATTTGTGGTTCTGTAAATCTCGTTGTAGGTGGCAGCGTAAATTACATCCGGATCAGATTTGGCAATGGCAAGGGATTGTATGTCTATACCTCCCGTAAGGTTATCGGAAATGACCGTCCATGAATCGCCGCGGTTGGTGGTTTTATACACATCTTTGAAGCCGATATACAGCGTTTCCGGATCCTGGGGATGAATGACAAATGGCGTTACCCATGCTCCATCGCCGGAAGCGGAAGGTTTTATGTCTGTAAAATTGTATCCGCCATCCATGGACCTGCGGATGGCCCCATAATATACAGTCCCGTACATGATGTCTGCGTTGGTGTAATCCACCAGGCACTCCATGCCATCGCCGCCAATGATGGCTTTCCAGTCTCCATTGTCAAGCCGCATGGTTCCGTTGTCCTGTGTGCCGGTCAACAAGCGTTGATAATTGGTTTTTGATGCTCCCATTCTGTAAACCTGGAGAATTTCCAGCCCGTTGCTCAAGTCTGTCCATGAGCTTCCGCCATCGTCAGTTTTGTGAAGACCGCCGTCGTTGCCGGAGTAAAGCTCCCCTGTTAGGGGCGAAAAATCCAGGCTGTGGTGATCGGCATGGACATAAGGGACCCCGTCACCACCATACCAGTGGCTGACAATGTTCCATGACAAACCTCCATCCACAGACTTCCAGGTGTTGACACCACCAACATATACTGTGTTGGCATTGTTGGGGTCTGCTGCACAGGCCAAATCATACCATCCCTGGCCGCCTGTATCATTTCCATCTGTTGACCATCCCAGCAAATTGAGGGATGTGCTATCATGTACCTGTGTAAAATCCTGTCCGCTGTTGGTGGATTTATAAAAACCATAATAGCCGCTGTTTTCTGCAGATGATGCTACGGCATACACCAGGGTAGGGTTATCCGGTGTTACAGCAAGTTCAATGCGGTTGGCATCCTGAAGGTATAAACATTGCTCCCAGGTCATGCCGGTGTTTACAGAACGATAAATTTCAGCTTCCCCAAAATATTCGTAAGTACCGGCATACATGATGTTTGAATTTTCCGGGTTGAATTCGAGGTCTTTGAAATGACCTGAAGCTTTCACATCCCAGTTTGTACCACCATCTTCACTTCGCATGATACCAAAATTTCCGGCAGCCAGCATAATGTCAGAATTGTCAGGATTGATTTTTATGCGACGGATTATGTTCATGTTAGTTATGTCCAGTGGCAACGGTGTTTCAGTCCATGTGGCGCCGCCGTCGGTGGATTTCAGTATGCCGGCACTGTAGGTGTCCCTGGCATCTCCGTCACCGGTGGCAATGAAAATGACCTGGGGGTTATTGGGATGTATGGCAATATCACTTATTCCAATGGATGATGGCAGATTATCGGTTGTGGTAGCCCAGCTATAGCCGCCGTCGGTGGTTTTCCAAAGCCCGCCTGAGGGAGATCCCACATATATGATATTGGAATCAGAGGGGTGAAACGTAACGCAATTTAACCGTCCGCTGCCCCTTTTGACTGAAGGGCTATTTATGTTAGTAGGTGTTTCAACCGGCCCCAGGTGAGACCAGTTGGCTGTCTCGTCTTTTGGTGCTGAAGATGTGTTTTGCGTTTTCGTCCATGCGTCAATCACAGCACGGGAATTAATATGTCCCTCTTTGTCAACGCGGGGTTCCATAAAATATTCCCACCGCTTGAATTGTTTAAAACCTTTGCCTTTTTCGTATTCCCGCTTGGCCCAGTATTGATTAAAAGCATCCTGAATTTCATAAAAGCCTGGTTCTCCTGATTTGGTGTCAACGTATTTCATCCATGGTTGCGCTTGTGTGCAAAAAGCAATCAGAAGAAAGAGACCAGTAAATAAAATCACAGGTTTTGATAAAAACATAATTATGTGTATTTAATAAAATTCATGTAAAATTAATCAAAAATTCTGATTTTATAATTCCTGATTACAGGTCGGGTTGTATTTATTCAATAATCATATTATGGCTGGTTTTTCTCCCAGTCACTCCCATGCTTTTTTACTTTATAGGCGCTTTAGAGTACCATTAACAATATTTTATATTACTCTGTCAGTTATATAAATGAGTCCGGCATAACTTGTGATGCTGAACTCATTTATAGACTGAAAACAACAGAATCACACCAACCAAAATAAAATCCTCTGATATTTGAAGGTACTCTGAATAGAATTGCTATTTTTGTGGCTTATGGTAATATAATGTTATGTATGAATATTTAAAAGGATACATTCGTGAGCTGAATCCAAGTTATATTGTGTTGGAAAACAATGGTATAGGCTGGTTAATTCACATTTCGGTTAACACCTTTTCAAAGTTGACAGAAGGCCAGGAAGCCATGATTTTCTTACACCATGTAATCCGAGAAGATGCAGAAATTTTATTTGGGTTTGATAACAAAAAAGAAAGGGAAATTTTCAGGTTGCTGATCTCGGTTAACGGTGTTGGTCCCAATACTGCACGCACAATGCTTTCAACCTTGCCTCCCAATGAAATTGTAGCTGCCATTCAGAATGACAACGTAAATCAGTTAAAAAGCACCAAAGGCATCGGCTTGAAAACAGCCCAACGCATCATTGTGGATCTGAGAGATAAAATTACTGAAAAAACACAAGATGCGGATAACAAAATTATTCCCCAAAGCAATACAATTCAAAATGAAGCGTTTGAAGCTTTAGTTATGTTGGGTTTTAACAAAAAGCAAATTGATAAAGCCCTCAATAAAGTGATGATACAACATCCTGATGCAGATGTGGAAACACTTGTAAAAACTACGTTGAAACAGCTTTAATATTAAATTTGTTGGCTTGAAAGGTATTGCAAAATATATCGTATATGTTTTTCTGACTGGGATTACGGTTTTGACTGTCACCACGTTTTTACATGCAAATATGTATATGCCATTTTTTCATTCTGTGTATCATGTTCCCGATACCACAATATCTGCTGATACTACCGTTTCAGGAGACACCATTGAGATCAAAGATGTGGACCTTCCCTGGGATTTTGGCCCCGGTGATAATAACCCTTATTTACAGGACCCGGAATCGCCACTATATGGACAGGATCCGGATAACATGCAGCAACAAATTGAATATGATCCCGAAACCGATTCCTATATATTTAAGAAAACAGTAGGCGACAGCACCGAAGTGGCAACCCCTTACAACATGTCTTTCGATGAATACAGGCAATACGATTTTGAAAAAGGAATGCAGGATTACTGGCAGCAAAGGGTAAAAAACGCCAGTTTCGAAAGCCGGTCAACACTTATTCCCAAGTTGGAAGTTGGAGGAGAAGCTTTTGACAGGATATTCGGGAGCAATACCATTGATATTAAACCCCAGGGGTCTGCAGAACTAAGTTTTGGCCTTGAAATATCAAACGTTGAAAACCCCAACTTGCCGGTTAAGATGCAGCGGACAACCACCTTTGACTTTGAAGAAAAAATTCAGATGAATGTAGTTGGTCAAATTGGAGATAAGATGAAAGTCAATGTGCAGTATGATACTGAAGCCTCTTTTGACTTTGAAAATTCTGTTAAACTTGAATATACCGGGCATGAAGATGAGATCATTCAGAAAATTGAAGCCGGAAACGTTTCCCTTCCGTTAACAGGATCGTTGATTCAGGGGAGCCAAAGCCTGTTTGGATTTAAAACCGAGCTGAAGTTTGGAAAATTAACCATGACAAGCATTTTTTCCCAGCAAAAAGGAGAAACCTCAACCATCACGGTAGAAGGTGGTGCTCAGATGCAGGAATTTGAAATTGATGCAGATGAATATGAAAAAGACAAGCACTTTTTTCTGAGCCATTATTTCAAAGAAAATTACGACAAATCTCTCGAGAACCTGCCTGTAATTAATTCGGGAGTTAACATAACAAAAGTTGAGGTGTGGGTAACCAATACAGCAGGTGATTTTGAAGAAGCCCGTAACATTTTGGCTTTCACAGACCTGGGAGAATCCAATCCCGAAAGCATCCAAAGTGATTATGTGACATCTGGAATGGGCCAAAGCATGTATCCTTTTGATTCTGTCAACAACCTGGGTGGTATTGCCACAAATTTTCCGGAAATCAGGGATATTAATCAGATTAACTCAATTTTATCAGGATCGCCTTTTGATATGCAAGGAGGGGTGGATTATGAAAAAATTGAATCCGCACGTAAACTCAACAGTTCGGAATATAAAATCAACAGGCAGCTGGGGTACATATCCCTGAATTCACGCATGCGATCCGATCAGGTACTGGCTGTGGCTTTTGAATATACAGTGGGTGGGAAAACCTACCGCGTGGGTGAATTTGCCAGCAGTGGGGTAAGCGCTCCCGATGCACTGGTTTTAAAACTAATCAAAGGGACTGCCCTGACTCCTGATTTGAAAATCTGGGATTTGATGATGAAAAACATTTATTCCATTGGAGCATATCAGGTCACATCAGAAGATTTTGTTCTGGACATCATGTACCGTAATGACAAAACAGGATCCCCCCTGAATTATTTGCCGGTTGGAAAAATTGACAACACAATTCTCCTGAGGGTAATGAACCTTGATGCCCTTGACCGGCAACATGACCCCAATCCCGACGGGCTTTATGACTTTATCAACAACATTACAATAAGACCGGATAACGGGAGGGTGATTTTCCCGGTAAGAGAACCTTTTGGCAGCCACCTGAAGGAGAAAATTACAGGCGGTGACCCGGAGCTTAACGACGAAGCTGAAGAATATGTGTTTCATGAGCTTTATGATTCAACACAAAGTACTGCGAGACAAATAGCCGAGAAAAACAAATATTATATGACCGGGCAATACAAATCCAGCTCGGGCTCGGAAATCAGGCTTAATGCCATTAATATACCGGAGGGAGCTGTCAAGGTGACCGCCGGAGGAGCTGAATTGGTAGAAAATCAGGATTTTACTGTGGACTACAACCTTGGACGTGTAAAGATCATCAATGAAGGTATCCTGGAATCTGGAACGCCGATCAATATTTCTCTTGAAAGCAACTCCATGTTCAGTGTTCAGACAAAAACACTGGTGGGAACACATTTGAACTATGAAATTTCCAAAGACTTTAACCTGGGAGCCACAATTCTTAACCTTACCGAAAGGCCATTGACACAAAAAGTCAGCATCGGGGATGAGCCCATTTCAAATACCATCTGGGGCGTGAATGGTTCATATCGAAGCGAAGTCCCTTTCATCACAAAAGCCATTGACTTTCTGCCACTGATAGAAACAAAAGAAACATCCACAATCACCCTTACCGGTGAATTTGCCCACCTTATTCCGGGACATTCAAGTGCCCTCGAAGAAGGAGGCAGTGCTTTTATTGATGATTTTGAGGGCAGTGAAACCAGCATTGACATCAAATCTTTTACAGCATGGTCCCTTGCCAGCAATCCTTTTGATCAGCCTGAACTTTTCCCCAATGCAAACCTGACAAATGACCTGAAATATGGATACGGCAGGGCAAAACTCGCCTGGTACGTGATTGACCCATTGTTTCACCGTAACAATAGTCCTGTCAGTGATGAATTAAGGTCAAGCCATTATGTGAGGGAGGTCAGAGAGCAGGAAATTTTCCCCAACAAGGAAAGTGAAACCGGATCTATCCCTGCTACTCTGGCTGTATTTAATCTGACATATTATCCGACGCTCAAAGGCCCCTACAATTATGATACTACCAATATCAATGATGATGGCAGCCTTAAAAACCCGGAAAACAGATGGGGAGGCATCATGCGTGAATTGTCAACCAATGATTTTGAAGAATCCAATATTGAATATGTTGAATTTTGGATGATGGACCCCTTTGTTGAAGATGAAAATAATTATGGCGGCGATCTGCTCATCAACCTCGGTAGCGTTTCAGAAGATGTTTTGAAGGATTCCCGTAAATCTTTCGAAAATGGATTACCGGCACCCGGTCTTGAAAATACAGTAGATACCACTGAATGGGGATTGGTACCTCAAGTTCAGTCACTGATAAGTGGATTTGACAATGACCCTGAAATACGTACAGCTCAGGATGTGGGACTTGATGGGCTTTCCAGCGAAAACGAACGTGATTTTTTCAATGAATATCTTCAAAGCTTAGAAAATAATTTTGGAGCCAACTCTCAAGTGTATCAGATGGCTCTCGAAGACCCTTCATCTGACGATTACCACCATTTCAGGGGTGAAGATTACGATGAAGATAATACAGATATTATAAGCCGGTATAAAAATTATAATGGGCCAGAAGGAAACAGCCCTGTATCACAACAGGGTGAAGATTATTCAACATCTGCAACATCCATACCCAATACCGAAGACATCAATCAAGATAATACATTAAGCGAAAATGAAGCGTATTTCCAGTACAGAATCAGTATTCGACCTGAAGACCTTGAAGTAGGAAAAAATTTCATTACAGATAAGGTGTCTTACAGTGCTGAATTAGCTAATGGGGAAGAAAGCGAAGTGGAATGGTATCAATTTAAAGTGCCAATCTCAAACTACGATAAAAAGATAGGAAAAATTGAAGATTTTAAATCCATCCGGTTTATTCGCATGATGCTGACCAATTTTTCAAAAACCACCACCATGCGTTTTGGCACCCTTGATCTTGTCAGAAATGAATGGAGAAAATATGACAATTCTTTCATACAGCCTGGTGAATACATTCCCGATGAAATTGAACTGACACCCTTTGAGGTAAGCGCTGTCAATATTGAAGAAAACAACAGCAAAGTACCTGTTAATTACATTCTTCCACCTGAAGTGGACAGGGTAATTGACCCGATGAATCCTCAGCTCAGGCAATTGAATGAACAGGCTATGATGCTCAAAGTGATTGATCTGGCTGACGGGGATGCACGTGCAGTATATAAAAATATTGACATGGATATCAGAAAATATAAAAAACTGAAAATGTTTATTCATGCAGAATCCGTAGAGGGATATGAAACACTCAATGAAGATGACTTGCATTTATTTGTTAGGCTTGGGTCAGATTATCAGAACAACTATTACGAATACCAGATACCTTTAAAAGTAACACCCGAAGGCTATTATGAAAATGACAATCCTGATGACAGGTTAATTGTCTGGCCTGAAGAAAACAACCTTGATCTGGACTTTGAACTGCTTCAACTTGTCAAACAAAACCGCAATGATAAAATGCGGTCAGCCGGCTCCGGCGTAACCCTCACACGATTGTTTTCAATGGCCGACGGAGACCGTACAGTGAGTGTGATGGGAAATCCCAATTTAAGCAATGTACAGACCATCATGGTAGGCATTCGTAATCCGAAAAAGGAAAAAGTGGCCGATAATGATGACGGGATGCAAAAAACCGGGGAAATATGGGTCAATGAATTGCGCCTTACAGATTTTGATGAAAAAGGCGGATGGGCTGCACGCACCAGGATGACCACAAAACTGGCAGATTTCGGTTCGGTTACTGTTACAGGAAGCACTTCAAAACCAGGATTCGGAAGCATCAATCAAAAAGTGAGTGAACGTCAAAAAGAAGAGATCAACAGTTACGACATTTCATCTAATTTTGAGTTGGGTAAATTTTTTCCGCAAGATGCAGGTGTCAGAATTCCAATGTATGTTGGATACTCTGAGTCTGTGGCCAATCCCGAGTATAATCCCCTTGATCCTGATATTCCTTTTAAAGTAGCATTGAATGATCCAAACAGGCCACAGGAAGAAAAAGATTCACTGAAACACATTGCGCAGGATTATACACAGCGAAAAAGTCTCAATTTTACCAATGTGAAAGTCAATAAAATGGAAGGTCAACCCAAAATATATGACCTTTCAAACTGGTCAGTAAATTATGCTTACAATGAAATGTTCAGCAGAAATATCAACACAGAATTTGATACCAGAAAAGAAATTACCGGCGGCATCGCATATAACTATAATGCTACCCCAAAAAATGTACAACCATTTAAAAAAGTGAAATTCCTAAACAAACCCGCTTTCAGGCTTATTAAGGATTTTAATTTTTATTACCTGCCTTCACAACTGAGTTTCCGCACCAACCTCGACAGGCAATATAGTGAGCTGCAAAACAGAAATATCAGCAACCCGTATATGCAAATCCCGCTTAATGTCAATAAAAACTTTTCATGGATAAGACAATACGATTTAAAATACAATTTGTCGCGAAGCCTTAAATTTGATTTTTCGGCAACAAACAATGCCCGTATTGATGAACCCCAGGGAAGGTTATGGGAAGAAGATCCATATTATGAACAAAAAATGGATACCATTTGGGATAATTTAAGGGATTTCGGGAGAAATACACAGTACAATCACCAGTTTAATGTTACCTATCAATTACCAATCAATAAAATCCGCCTTTTGAGCTGGATATCAGCCAACGCCAGATACAATGGCACATACGACTGGATTGCCGGGCCAAGGACAGATTCTATTGAACTTGGAAACACAATTCAGAACAACAATACCATGTCTCTGAGTACACAGTTTAATGTTATGTCTTTATACAATAAAGTGGATTACCTGAAAGACATTAATCAAAAATATAAGGGGCGGCAAAGAAGAAAGCAAAAACCTAAAATAGAAACAGTGACATATGAAGAGCAGAAAACAAACCTGAAAAAGGACAAAAGGATAAGGATAGTTCATAAATTGAAAACAGAAGAGATTACCATAAAAGCCACTACCCCCAAAGGGGCTGTCATCCCGGGGGAATCCGAAGTTATTGATGATAAAATTGCATATTTTACACCGGCAAAAAATGCAGATACAGCCAATATTATTGTTAGCGGCCAGCGTGAAGCCAAAGAAAGTGTTTTAAAGAAAATTGTTGACAATACTTTGGCGCTGGCAATGAGTACAAAAAACATTTCTATTTCCTATTCAGGTACCAATGCTACACAATTGCCTGGTTATTTACCTGAACCACAAATAATGGGATTAACAAATTATCCTGCTGAGTCTGCTTTGGGGGCTACATCGCCAGTACAGGCACCGGGCATTCCCTTTGTATTTGGATGGCAGGACAGGGATTTTGGCCAGTGGGCGTGTGATAATTATCTGGTAACCAGAGATTCTATGCTCAATCAGGCATATACCATGAGTGAAAATGAAACCTGGGATATCAGGGCATCCCTTGAACCCTTTCGACAGATGCGACTTGATCTTAACCTCAACAGAACATACACTGAAAATATAAGTGAGTTTTATACCTGGAAAGTTACTGATCCAAACACTGGTGAAGGCAAATTCGAAGTGCAATCACAACAACTCAGCGGGAATTTTTCTATGACTACTTTTACCATGGCAACCGCCTTTGAATCTTTTGGCAATGAAGATGATTATAATTCTGCCGGCTTTAATGATTTTTCTGAATACCGGAAAGTCATCGCTACGCGTCTGGCAAAACAACGCCCCGGTTATGACCCTGCTGATCTCGACGAAAATGGTTATCCAAGTGGGTATGGAAAACTCTCACAGGATGTACTGATCCCTGCATTCAGAGCTGCATACTCAGGGAAAGACCCCAAAGTCATCTCACTTGAACGTTTTCCTTCAATCGAAAACATATTGCCCAACTGGCGCCTAACTTATGACGGCCTTGCCAAATTACCGTTTATCAAAGATTACATTCGCACAGCCAACATCACACATACTTACCGCTCCACATATAACATTGGAAACTTTGACAGCCGTCTTTCAGACCAGTGGAATCCACGTGACGACAATTTTAATTACATCAGGGATGCTAACGACAATTTTTATTCACAGTTTGAGATCAACTCTGTCAGCATTACAGAACAATTTTCGCCATTTATAGCCATAGACCTGAACTGGAAAAATTCACTGATTACAAAAATTGAGTTCAAGAAAACAAGGAACCTCAACATGAGTTTCAGCAACAATCAGCTTACAGAGCAGAAAACAGATGAATATATTCTGGGAGCAGGATACAGGATAAAAGATGTAGAAGTTACAATAGGTACCAGAGGTGGACGTAAACGTACTTTTAAGTCTGACTTAAACCTCAGGCTCGATTTTTCCATTCGTAACAACATCACCATCCTGCGAAAACTTGAAGAAGGTGTAGATCAGGTAACAGCAGGAAATGGACTCGTTACAATTAAAACATCTGCAGATTATGTACTCAGTGACAGGTTTAACCTTAGGTTGTTCTACGATCATGAAATCAACACACCGAAGGTATCTCTTTCATTCCCAACATCAAATATCAGGTTTGGAGTAAGTGTGAGGTTTACCTTAGCTGCATGATGAATTTTGTTTTATGTCGTAAAATATTTAAGGGGAATTCTAATATTTGATCTTATTTTTTACATTTGTCACAAATATTAATTTATAAAATCTGATCTTATGAAAATAGAAAAAAACTACAAGTACTCAAAAACCCACGAATGGGTAAAAGTTGAAGGCGATGAAGCTTATGTAGGTATTTCTGATTATGCTCAACAACAATTGGGCGATATCGTGTTTGTTGAAGTGGAAACCGAAGGAGAAGAACTGGATAAAGAAGAAGCTTTCGGTACCATTGAAGCCGTTAAAACGGTGTCTGATATTTATATGCCGGTAAGTGGTGAAGTACTGGAATTCAATGAAAAACTGGAAGATAACCCCGATCTTATCAATAAAGACCATTACGGCCAGGGTTGGATCATTAAAATCAAAATCAGCGATAAAGCTGAACTTGATGATCTGATGGATGCTGACACATACAAAAAAGAAATCGAAGAGTAATCCCATGGCACGGTACAGTATAATGTTTGCTGTTTCGTTTTCTTTTATGCATTCGCACGAATTGTTTTTTCAGGCATGAAACCCTTCATGGTCTGCCAGTTGGCGGATCACAACTGCCTGTATGCACGCGGATAATTATTCGATGATATTAGCCGAAACAACGGCTATGAAATAAATTGAGGTTCTATGTTGTATCCTGCAAGTTCCATCGGGACAAGTTATGACCGTTGAAAATTAGAAATAAACATATGAAATACGTTGCCGTTATATTGGCCGGCGGACAAGGCAAACGCCTGAAATCTCAGCTACCAAAACAGTTTATGAAGATCGGGAATAAGCCCCTTATCCAGTACAGCATGGAGAAATTTGTTGATGCCGGTGTTGTTGACGAGTTTATCGTTGTGTCTCATCCCGATTATCGTGACCTTGTTCCTGTGGAGAAAATAAATTTAAGTGTGCCTTGTCATGTCATTGCCGGGGGCAGCAGCAGGAATTTGTCCACCTGGCATGCCATTGACTTTGCCAGAAGCAGATATCGTAACCAGGAAACTGCTTTGATCTTTCAGGATGCTGCACGGCCAAATCCTGATGTGGAGGTCATTAAAAACATCGCACAACAATTGTTGAAATACAGTTCTGTAGTTGCTGTCAACAAAGTAACAGATACAGTGTATTACCTGGATGAAAACAACAAATTTGCCGGCACGGCGGACAGGACAAAACTCCTGAAAGCACATACCCCACAAGCCTTCAGGATGAGAACCATCATGCAGGCTTACGACCTCAAACAACTTGACGGAAACCCCGAATTTTCTGATGACATCAGCATTGTAAAACATTACCTGCCTGACACCAACATCGGTTTTGTTGAAGATTCCCCGTTGAATTTTAAAGTCAGTTATCCTGAAGACCTGAAGTTGATGAGGGCGGTTTTGTTGGATAATAACAAATAAGCAGAAACAAATGTTATTTGTTAAGTCATTCAGGTGGATTTTTAACTACCAGATTTGTCACAATTATTTTAATCGTTCATAAAATTTTTGTAAATTTGGTATTTGAAGGCTTGCTTGAAAATAGTTTATGTGTTTTGCTGCATCAAGATGTAAGTGTTGAAAAATTATACAACGAGGGAGAAATGATTAAAACACACTAATTTACCATATAATATCATTGGTTAATTCGTTATTATAAATCCGATAGAACAATAAAACTTATAATATTATGAAGACAAATATTTTTTATATTGCTTTTGTTTTATTGCTGCTTCCCACAACAGTGGTAAAAGCACAATTTTCTGATATTAAAGGTGACAACCCGAAATGGATAAATTATTATTTAAACGGAGATGAGGTGCAATCAATAGCAATTGAAGGGGATACTGTCTGGGCTGGAACCAATGGTGGTCTTGTAAAAATTAATCAACAAACTGGGGAAGCAGATTTTTTTAATCCAATTAATTCAGGATTACCTGATAATTTTATTTATACTATTGCCATTGATAATAACCAAAATAAATGGATTGGCACCTGGGGATACGGTTTAGTAAAATATGACGGAACAAATTGGATAATATACAATACGGATAATTCTGATCTCCCTTCAAATTATATATTATCAATCAACATAGATAATAACCAACATAAATGGATTGGAACCGACTATGGTTTAGCAGAGTTTGATGGAACAAGTTGGACAGTATATGATACAGGTAATTCCGGATTGTCTGGTAGTACTATACAATCAATAGCTATTGACAATAACGGAAATAAATGGATTGGCACTTATTTTGGTGGCTTAGTAAAATATGATGGGATTAACTGGACAGTATATGATACTGAAAATTCTGGCTTACCTGACAATAATATACAATCAATAGCGATAGACAACAACCAGAATATATGGATTGGAACTGGCGGGCAATACGCCAGTGGTTTAGCAAAATATGATGGCACTGACTGGACAGTATATGATACAGATAATTCAGGGTTACCAAATGATGAAATATATTCAATAGCTATAGTTAATGCACAAAATTTATGGATTGCAACTGGCGGGGGTTTAGTAAAGTTTGATGGATATAACTGGACACAATATAACACAGAAAATTCCGGGTTACCTGAAAATATAATAATTACAATAACTGTTGATGAGGTTCAGAAAATATGGTTTGGAACGCTTGGAAGAGGTTTGGTAAAATATGATGGCAATGCTTGGTCAGAGTATGAAACAAGATCTTCGTGGCTACCCTCTAATTATATTAGAACAATAAAAATTGATGATAATCACAATAAATGGATAGGAACTATGACGGGTGGGTTGGTAAAGACTGACGGACATGAATGGACAGTGTATGATACAGTTAATTCAGGATTACCTGTCAATAATATAGAAACGATTGCCTTTGACGATGAGCAGAATAAATGGATTGGAACATACGGGGGTGGTCTGGTAAAATTTGATGGTGTAAACTGGACAGTGTATGATACAGCTAATTCTGGATTACCTCATAATAAGATAAGAACAATTGCTATAGATGATAACAATACAATATGGCTTGGAACGGAAATTGGTTTGGTCAAATTTGACGGCACTGATTGGACGGTGTATGATGTATCTAATTCTGAAATACCTTATCAATTTATTACTTCAATTGCTATAGATAATAATGGGAACAAATGGATTGGCGTTCATGGCTATCGTTTGATTAAATTTGATGACAGTGAATGGATAGAGTATAATGCTGGTTTATCTACGAGTAATATTAATACAATTGTTATAGACAGCACCCAAAATAAATGGGTTGGGTCTTCATTTGGAGGTCTGGCAAAATTTGATGGAAACAACTGGACGGTATATGATGCGGATAACTCCGGATTACCTCATAATGATGTTATTGAAATTACCATAGATAATAACGGAAATAAATGGGTGGGAACCGATGGATATGGTATGGCTAAATTTGACGGTATTGATTGGACTGTTTATAATAAAGATAATTCAAATTTAAATGGAAATAAAGTTAATACAATTGCCGTAGATACAAATCAAAATAAATGGATTGGAACTTTTTCAAGCGGAGTGTCAGTTTTTAATCAAAAAGGAGTGGTTTTTGAATCCTCCGGCATAATAGCAAATAAGCATCTATCAAATGATAAGTTAAACATTTATCCCAATCCTGCATCCAAACAGATAAACATTTTTTGTAACTGTAATTGCATGGAAAATGCAATTATTTCCATTTACAATATGAAGGGAAAAAAAGTGCTCAGCGTCAATAATTTTGTAAATAACCAGCCTAAGATTAATATAAGCCATTTACCAGAAGGCATGTATTTTATTAAGGTTCAGGCTAAGGACGGCTCGGCATTGTATCCCGTTAAGAAGTTGATTGTATTATAAAAATTAATCCCCGCTTATTTGTTTAAATAACCCGGCAGCTTTTCTTTCAATTCACTGAGCAGTTCGTTTTTATCCACCGGAACAACACCAGAATATTTACAAACCAATCCGCCGGCAAGGTTAGCAATGCAAACTACCTCATGCATGCCAAGGCCGCAAACCAAACATAAAGTCGCCGTCGCAATAACAGTATCACCTGCACCGGAAACATCCGCAATATCTCTTACTTTAGCAGCACTATGTACCATTGAGTCTCTTGACATAATAACAGCACCAGCATCGGCAATTGTTAAAAGCAAATATTTAAGCTGCATATCTTGTACCAGCTTTGTCCCTAAGCCACGGATGGCCGGCAAATTATCTTTGGCAAAATCTGTTTTAAGACCTGATTTCATTTCATGGTGGTTGGGCTTAAATAAATCCACCCCACGGTATGCGTGAAAATTTTTTTGCTTCGGGTCTGCTGTAACAGGAATTGAATTTCTACGGGCAAAGTCAATAACATATTCTATTATTTCAGGTGACAGCAGCCCTTTATCATAATCTTCAAAAATAATGGCATCTATGCTTTCACTGTTGATCAGAGATTCAATGTGATTGATAAATGATTGTTTTGTATCGTCATCCAGGGCATCCGTGTTTTCTTCATCCACACGCAAAAGATGCTGACTGCTGCTGATTATGCGGGTTTTTACAGTGGTTTTTCTGCTCTTTGATGTCATGATCCCGGTTTTGCTCATGCCCTGATTTTCCAGTAATTCCAAAAATTCACCGGCATATTTATCTTCTCCAATCACAGAACACATCATTGGCGTGGCACCCAGTGATTTGATATTCAATCCTACATTAGCAGCCCCCCCCAAACGGTTTTCACGCTCCTTAATAGTTACAATGGGGATGGGCGCCTCCGGACTTATTCTCTCCACGCTACCACACATGTACGAATCTATCATCACATCCCCTATAATCAGGATGTTTTTATTTTTAAAACATTGAAACAATGGATAAATATTTTCAGCTTTCATAAATAACAACTTATTACAAGCCAAATTTAGACATTTTTTATAGTCCGGCTCCCTTTTTTATAAAAATTTGATTTGCGACTTTCATGATAACATAATGCATCCGTGATTATCCGTATAATCTGTGTTCAATTTTATTATTTTGTTGGGTTCTATTTTAAAATTGGTTCTGCTGTTATTTTAATGGAAGGTTCTACTGCAAACTTAGCGGGTAATGGTAATGATTGAATTATTACTGTTGAGTAAAAATTAAGAATTAGAAAA
>CAZTNS010000009.1:0-41080 GCA_964615585.1 uncultured Bacteroidales bacterium
CTATATTTCCATAGACAAATTTAAGTTATCTTTTTTGAAGTTCCCCTGTTTTCCCGGGGGCGAGTACTCTCATATAACGCTTTATAAATTTGCGATTATGTTTATTTGAGAACCATGATTTATTCGTATAGGGTTTGAATGAAATCCTAACACCTTCTTTTATTCTTTCAGGGGCGTGTACACACAAATCAATAATCACAACAATTGCTTGAGTTCGGCAAGGCGTTTTTGTTTTTCAGGTTCACGGGTTTTTCTTGCCGTAGCTGTAAAAAAACGGTGTTTTTCCATGAATTTCATTTGCATTTTATTCCATTGTTCAATGGTGCCGATTTTATTTCGTTCAAACAATTCACGGAAAAGGTTTTGTGACATGGGAATAAAATCTGGCCGGCCAAGGTAATCCAGGTCTGCATCACAGATTATCTCTTCCAGATGGTTTTTGGGTTTTGGTGGCATTTTGGTGGCCATGATAAGTTCACATATTTGATCGATTTGATTTTTGTTGTATTGATAGGTTGGGAGGGTTTTTTGCGTTAACTCAACAGCCTTTTCTTCGTGGTGGTCATAGCTGACAAGGTAACCGGAATCATGCATGAGTGCTGCTGTTTTCAGTAAAAGCATTTCTTCATCAGAAACCCCTTCATTGCGGGCTAACATTTCTGTCTGGTAATACACATTAACAGTATGTTTCAGGTTGTGGTAATAAAGGTTTTTGGGCAGGTTTTTTTCAAGCTTTTCAAAAATATCATTCTGAAGATCCTGAAGCCTAACCAACTGTGTTTTAACAATAAAATCATGATTGGGCATCAATTTTTTATTGTCTTTGGAAAGTTTTGGTAAAATACCTTTAACAAAGTACATATCCATATCTCCTTTGTTTTTAAAGGCGGTTCTTCCTCTATACATGCATTCAAAGAAATCCTTAACATGTGAATAAGTGGTTGATGATATGTTAACCTGGTAAATTTCTCCATGGGTCTCCATTCTGCTGGCGATGTTTACAGTATCACCCCAAATATCATATGCAAGTTTTTGTGTTCCAACGACACCTGAAATAACAGGGCCGGTATGGATGCCAATGCGAATTTGAAAAAAAGCTTCATCTTTTGACGAAAATTGTTTTACAACATGTTGCATTTCAAGGCCTGCAAGAACAACTTCAATAGGATTGGTGCTGTTCTGATAAGGAATGCCACCGGCACACATATATGCATCACCAATGGTTTTTATTTTTTCAATGTCAAATTTTTCAATGATTTGATCAAAGGAATTGAATATCTTATCCAGCATTTTAATAAGTGCTTCGGGGCGGGTCTCTTCTGCGATTTTTGTAAAGCCCTGTATGTCTGCAAAAAGGACAGTTGCCATTTCATACCTCTTTGTGGTTGCCTTTCCTTTTTCTGTGATCTCCTGTATGGTAGATTTAGGCAATATTCTGTTTACAAGTCGTTCTGTTTGTTCTTTTTGTTTAAGAAGCTCTTCTGTTCTGGTTGCAATGATCTTTTCGAGTTTGTATTTGTCTTTAGCATGTTGATATGATCTTCGTTTTAGCACCATGTGTGAAAAACTTACCAACACAGAAAGATAAATCATAAAAGCAACCCAGGACAAATAAAGGGGTGGTTTTTTAGAAAATGAGAATTGTGTAATTTCGGTGACCTGATCGAAAGCATTTTGAGCCCTGATCTGAAAGGTATAATCTCCGGCTCCCAAATTGGTGAATTCTTTGAATGTTTCTGAATTATAATCAGACCAGTTTTTTTGTAAACCAAGTAACCGGGTTTGATATTCAACATCTTCTCTGGTTTGATAAAAAGGAACTGCGTATTCAAATCTGATGTTGTTTTGTTTATGGTGAAGCGTATAAGGCTTGTTTTGAGTCTGGAATGGTGTTATCAAACCATCATCCATTAAGATACTATCCTGGTTAATACTGACATGCCTTATTATACAATGATTAATTTTTGTTTTTTGTAAACCTTTATTGCGTTGGTATTTTATTATGCCGTTCAGGCTACCGAACCAGGCATTGTTATTTTCTGTAAAAATACATTCTATGGTTTTGTTTGAGATCAATTGAAAAGGAAACAACTGAAGCTTGTATGGGTTGTTTTTTCCTTGGTATAAAGCGATGCCTGTTTGTTTTCTGTATTTATTTTTGCCTCCACTGCTAAACCACAGGTTCCCAAAAGAATCTTCGTGGATTGGATAAAGCCATCTGTTGGATTGTAAGAAATCAAATCCCAGTAGTTTATCAGGTACAAACTCAGCGCTTTGCTTGATTCTGTAAACTCCCTGTGATGTTGAAAACAGAATCCCGTGGCGTGTATTATAAACATCTATCCAATCAAAATTGTCAGGTAGGCCATAGCCTTTTTGTATTCGTATTACAATCGGATCAAGTTGGTTAGCTTCTGAAAACTCCACCCTAAAAACACCATCATTATTTGATCCAAGCCACAAATTTCCGTTTTTATCTTCTGCAATCGTACGTACAGGATAATCAAGATTCTGTATTTTTCCTGTGACTTTTAAACTCCCGTCTTCCATTTGTTCGGCAATTTTTAGTCCATCATCACAACTGATGTATAATTGGTTTTGAAAGAACTGTGATTTCTTTATGGTTTCCGCATTATAGCCAGTTAAATATTGTGCACTATCAGTGTTTAACAAATATAATCCGTAATCTGTACAAGCATAAAAGTGTGTTCCGATGCGGAGAAGATCTTTGACACGTACATTGAGGTTTTTTATCTTTCGAAATATGGTTTGATCACAATCAATGTCTTGGTTAAGTGTATCATGTATCAGGTTTGTTTCTGCGGTATAAACTCCCTGATTGGTACTGAAATAAAGTTTGTTTTTAAATTTATTGATGGCAAGAATGGATATATTAAGACGTTCGTCACTGGTATAATAGGTAAACGGGGAAGATAAATCAATGTAACTAATTCCGTTGTATGTTGTCGCCCACAGTTGATTATCAATGTCAAGGTACATATCCGTAACGTGATTATCTGCCAGCCCGGATGCTTTGTTTAAATGAAATACCAATTGTCCGTACTTGTTGAGAATAAAAATTCCGTTGATTTCTGTTGCGACCAGAAGATATTTGTTTTTGTAATTGACGAGTTTGGATATTTTTGACTCATCCAGTAAATTGTCAACCTGCGTATGTTTTCTGTTCAGTTTATTGTTGCTTATTTCATATAAGCCTTTGCTTCTTTTGGGTTTTATGATGAGTTTGTTATTAAATAAACACAAACTGTTCAATCCATCGTATTTAAATGGATCTGCTTCAGGAATGTGCATAAGCTGTTTGTTGTCATATTTGAGCAAGCCCTCTCCACTGGCCCATAAATACATTTGCTTTTTTGTTTTAAACACCCTGATTTTATCTTCAAACCGTTTGTAGCAAGAAAATTTATCGTTTGAATACATGAACAAGCTGGTGTCGGATGCAAAAAACACTTCTCCACAGAACGCTACAACTGTACGAATTTGAGGGATATTTTCAAAATTATCATTGGCAATGGAAACAAATTTGGTGCCATCGTGAGTGTTTTTTAAGTATCCAACCTGATTATAGCCCCCCACGTATATTTGCTGAGAACAATCAATATCCATGTGAGAAACGCCTGTTACACGAAGGATATTCCAGTTGGTGTTATCGAATTCAAGAATGCCATTTGTGTTGCTGAAATACATCAGCCCGTTATCGGCCTGAAGGGCTTCATAATTTTGACTTTCATATCCGTAATCATGAGATTCAAAATTTGTTATCTTTGGCACGCCTAAAAGATTTTCCTGTGCCATTGATGGTGTGCTGAAAAAGAGATTAAAGACAACATTACAAATGGCAATAAAAACAAGGGATATTTTATTTATTTCTTTGGGCATTTTGTAAAATAACACTTAATTTTAGTATTTTTAGAATTTAGTAAATGTAACATAAATTAATAAAACTATGAAAAACAGGGAAAAAATTGTTATTGTCACATGGGATTTTTCGGAGGTTTCTGAAGCAGCACTAGCCCACGCAGAAAGATATACGAAGGCGGCAGGAAGTAAAATTCATGTTGTTCACATTTGTGGAAAAAAGGATGATGAGCAGGCATTACAAGCAAAAATTAAAAAGCAAATTGAAGAAAATAAACTTGCCGGAAATACCCCCATTGAGGTGGTAGTTAAAAAAGGTAACCTATATTCATCAATCAACAAATATACGGAAGAAGTGCAAGCTGAACTTGTTATCATGGGGACGCATGGTATCATTGGAACGCAAAGATTATTCGGCAGCAAAGCCCTTAAGGTAATTGTGGGTTCAAAAGTGCCTTTTTTAACGGTTCAACAGAAACCTGTCCGTGAGTTTAAAGAAATGGTTTTGCCTTTTGACAGTGATATGGAAGGCCGGGAAAAACTCAGGTGGGTAGCTTATTTTGTGGAGAAATATAACCTCCGTGTCAGAATCCTGAAAAAAGTATCATCCATCAAAGACGTTCAGAAAATCATCAATGATAATGTTGCCTTTGCAAAACGAGTCCTGGATGAATATGATATACCCTACAAAGTAGAAATTGAAACCAACACAAAAGATTTTCACGAAGAAGTGGTGGCTTTTGCTGAAAAAATATCAGCAGGACTGATCATGGTTATGACCACTAAAAATATTGACTGGACAAGTTATTTGTTTGGGGCAGAAGAACAAAAAATCATTGCGAATAAAGCAAAAATTCCCGTTATATGTATTAATCCAAGGGAGGATTTGCATAAACCTCAGTATTTTAAATAATAGAGTTTGAATCTTTCCTGCTACTCCATATCTTTGCCTGAAACTTTCTGTAGATGAAACGAAAAAACATCATATGGATAATAAGTATTGGCTTAATGGTCTTGCTGGCAGGAATATATCTGTCCGGATTAAAGAATAAACAAACAGATATAAGTGATAGTTTAAGGCTGGTACCAATAGATGCCAATATGCTTGTTGAAATCAGAGAGCCATTTAAGCTGATTGATTTTCTTCAGACAGAACCTGCCTTTTGGAAAGATCTCGTCACCGTTCCTGCCTTTACAAAGCTGAACCATAATATGATCTGGCTCGACAGTATTTCATCAAATCATGATGTCTTGCACGAATTGCTTATGCATAACAGTTTGTTGATTTCGGTTCATGATATAGGAAAACGTAACCTCGGTTCTCTTTTTATTATTGAAATCCCTGACCACATTAAAACCAAATCCGTATTGAAGGATATTGATGAGCTGTTAACAGATCATGACATCAGGAACAGGAATTATGAAGGTGTTCCCGTGTACGATGTAAAAACATCCCAGGGGAACATATATTCTTACAGCATATTCAAGGGAAATTTGTTTTTGTGTAACAACGGATTGTTGATAGAAGATGCTATCAGGCAGTGTGATTTGGACATGTCAATACTTAATAACCGTGGTTTTAAAGATGTTTATGAAACAGCCGGCAAAAAAGAACTGGCCAACATCTACGTTAATATGTCACGTCTTAATTATCTGATGAGCCCATTTCTAAAAGATGATATTGAAAACAATCACCCCGCATTAAAAAATTATGCTTCCTGGGTTGAGCTTGACATGAGCCTGAGTGAATCGCTGATCACGTTGAATGGTTTTGCTGTTGCACCTGATACCACCATCAATTATTTAAGCCACATTAAAGACCAGCCTGCTGTCAGGAATGATTTTGAAAATATTCTTCCTGAAAACACAGCTCTGTCTTATATCATCAGTCTTGATGATAACGATAAATTTTCTTCATATCGTCGGTTGTTTTTTGAGGAGCATGAATATGCCAATTATTTTGATGAACAAATCCGGAACTTTGAGCAAACATGTGGCTCAGATTTCGCAGAGGTGCTATATAGCTTGATAGATAATCAGGTTTGTTATGCCATTGCCAATATCAATCAACTGGATATTTTTCAAAACAGCTATATTTTAATGAACACAAAATCCGGAGCAAAAGCAGAAAAGCTTGTCAGAAGTTTTCTGGATGATTATGTAAAACATACAGAGCAAGATATTGCTGAGTACGTAAGCAGTATGAAGTTGGATGCTGCAAACGTATTTACAGTATATAGAATGCCATTGGATGATTGGCCTGAAGTTCTCTTGGGGAGTTTTTTCAGAAGTTCCAAACCAAAATATTGCAGTATTCTTGATAACACCCTGGTGTTTGCTCCGTCAAAATCTGCTTTGCACAAGTTGTTCAATAACTATTTGTTGAATCGTAGCCTAAGTAAAAACAAAAACTATCAAGATTTTAAAAAAAACCTGTCAAAGGAATATCAGACATGCTTGTATGTTAATGTTAGTAAATCATTTGCATGGGTTTTACATGTGCTGAATGATAATTACAGTGATAAGCTTTCAGGTGTTGAAAATGTGACCAAAAAATTTAAGCATTTTGGCCTGCAACAAATTATCAGCGATGAAATGGTTTACCACAATCTGGCAATACAGTACTCCAATTATCAGGATGAAAAGCCCCATACAATATGGGAAAGCCGGCTTGACACAAGCATTTACCGCAAGCCAGCACTGGTGGAAAACCATTATTCTGATTTAAAGGAAATCTTTGTACAGGATGTTGGTAATGATATATACCTTATTAATCATAAGGGTCACGTTTTGTGGAAGTTGCCCCTGGATGAACAAATTTTGGGGAAAGTTTATCAGGTGGATGCTTTTAAGAATGGAAAGTTGCAATACTTATTCAACACAAAAAACAAAATATTCCTGATTGACAGGCTTGGAAACCATGTGGAACGTTTTCCTGTTAACCTGCGTTCACAGGCAACTTGTGGAATGGCTTTATTTGATTATGATAATACATCTGATTACCGGATTTTTGTTCCTTGTGCAAACAAAATGATTTATTTATACAACATTGAAGGCAATGTGGTTTCAGGGTGGGAATTTGAAGGTGCAGAATATCCTGTCACCCAAACACCAAAATACTTCCGCCACGGAAATAAAGATTATATTGTGTTCAGCGATAAATACAGAATTTATATTTTAAACCGGAGAGGAGAAGCCCGTGTGCAACCAAAATACCACTTTCAAACATCTAAACATAACAATTTTTATTATGAAAAAAATAAAAAGAAGTCAGAATCCTGTTTTGTAACAACCTCAAATACAGGTACTGTTATGAAAGTATTTTTAAACAGCGTTGTGGATTCCCTGCATATAAAAAATTACAGCAAGAATCATTACTTTATGCTTGAAGACCTGGATGCCGATGGTGTCAAAGATTATATTTTTCTTGATGGAAAAAAGCTTGAAGTGTATAGCCAGGGATTATCAATGATTATGAATTATGAATTTGATAATATAATAACCGAAGCTCCGAATTATTATGAGTTTTCATCTGACAATCATAAAATTGGAGTGACTGATTATAAAAATGAAATGATATATCTGATTAATGCAGATGGAACCTTACACCCGGGTTTTCCATTAACAGGGAAAAGCCCTTTTAGCATAACATCCCTGGCACCGGACAAAACAGATTTTAACCTTTTTGTTGGTGGTAAAGATAATTTTTTATATAATTACGAAATTAAATAAAGTGATATGAGACTAAATCTTAAATACGTAGTTCCCCTTATCATTGTCGCTCTCATGCTGATAATGCATGCATGTATAAAAGACAATTTTGATTTTGATAAACTGACAAATGAAGTGCATTGGAAACCCAGCCTTGCTGCACCCATAGCTTACGGTAGCCTTCACATGATTGATGCCATGGAAACCTATGACTCTCTGGGAAGGGTTCAGGTAAATGAGGATGGATTCTTGTCCCTGATGTATTTTGAAACGGCAGAATCCGATACTGTATCGGAAATCATGGATATTGGCAATCAACAGTTGAGTGATAATATTCCTTCATCGGATGTGAATTTTGCCGGATTCAATACAGGTGATCATATGACAATTACCCGCAATTTTGATCTGGAATTTGATCTGTTTAATGATGATGCCGAACTGGATAGTATCTGGCTTGATCATGGGGACTTAAACCTGGGAGCAGTTTCTTCGTATCAGCATGCCATTGAAATGGTTATGACTTTACCAACCGTAACAAAAGACGGAACGCCATTTTCCCGTACCCTGAACCTGTTACCCTATGGGAGTTCAGATGAGGACATAAATAACGATATGGATGGATACACTGTTGACATGACCCAGACATCCCTTGGGTATAATGAAATTCCTGTTGAGCTTGAAATAACCTTTGTGCATTCAGGAGGCTCCAATACCGGAGATCTGGATTTTCAGGTGGACTTGTTGAATCCTGACCATGAAGCCATGTTTGGATACTTTGGGCATAATACCCTGATTTATGAAAGTGGTAAAATTGACATTGATCTTTTTGATCCCGGTGATAACTGGGATATTGAGGATTTTAAATTTGAAAATCCTCAATTTAAAGTTTATTATAAGAATTCGTATGGTATTCCTGCCAATTTTTACTTTGATTCCGTCATCGCACATACAACTTATTATGATGAAACATATGATGTTGAGGATTATGGCGCCGGATTGCCAATGGACTCAACGAATCCGTTTGAAATTGCACACACAACCAATTTTGGTACATTTATCGAAGATAGTTTGATCCTCGACAAAAACAACAGTAATATAAGTGAAATCATTTCACGCAGACCCGCCTGGTTTAAATTTACTGCTCATGCCCATACCAATCCATACGGCGATTCCGGTCATCACAATTTTGTTGGGGACGATTCTAAATTCATTGCAGACATTGAAGTGGAATTACCATTATGGGGATACATTGACAGGTTTCATGGCAGGGATACTGCTGATTTCAACCTTGAAGATGAGTTTGAAGACCCCGGCGTAATAGAATACCTCATGCTCAGGCTAACCATTGATAACGGATTGCCGGTGGAAGCCAATACGCAGGCGTATTTTCTGGATGAAAATTATGTTGTGCTTGATTCCGTATTAAAAGAAACCGGAACGCAAGTCATTGCCCCTGCAGAAGTGGATGGTGACGGCAGAGTGATCAGTAAAACTAAGAAAGTAACAGATGTTGTGGTAACAGGGGAAATGCTGGAGAAACTGATGGACACGAAGTACATGGTTTACCGGGCAGATGCCTCGACAACAAACGCATCAAACGATGAACTCATTAAAATATATCCGGAATACAGTGTGGATTTTAATGCAGCCGTTGAGGCAGACCTTGATGTGGAAGTTGATCTTGATACGTTAAATTAATGTTGATACTTAATACAAATGATCATGCATAAATTCAATACATATTTTATCTTTTTCGGGGTGTTATTTTGCCTGAATAATGCAGCATCAGCTCAACAGGGGCAAACATTTTATTTCATGGACAGAATCTCTCAAACTGCCTACATGAATCCCAGCCTGAAACATGATTATGATTACACTATTGGTGGATTGTTGTTGCCCATCGTCGGACAAGTGCCCCCGACCATGTATTTCAATTATTCCAACAACGGGTTCGATTATGCTGATTTTATTCATCACGGAACGGGAGATCAGGCTGATTCCCTGGTGTATGATCCTGAAAATCTTCTGAAGAACATGCGGAATACCAACCATTTGCATTTTCAAACGCATATTGATCTGATTCATGTGGGATTCAAAACCAAAGATGAGGGATACCTGACCTTTAACATTACCGAAAAAATTGATTTTGGCTTGAGCTTGCCAAAAGATTTGTTCGGCATGATGTGGTATGGCAATAATTATTACAGGAAACAGGATGAAAAAATTGATCTTTCAGGCCTGGGATTTCAATTTATGCATTACAGGGAAATTGCCGGAGGTTTTGCAACAGAAATTATTGATAATTTAGAAGTGGGTGGACGTGGCAAAATTCTTTTCGGCATGGCAAATGCCCAGACAGATGTAAATGAACTCAGCCTTTATACCGGACAAGATGATTATATGATTACGGCGGTATCTGACATGGCTATACACAGCAATACACCTCTGAATTTTAATTATTATCACAACGAAGACAGTACCGGGATTGAACTTGATGAAGATGCCATTGAAAATTATAACCCGCTCGATTATCCTTTCAACTTTAGAAATCCTGGTTTTGCTTTGGATATCGGTGCTAGATATACTTATCTGGAAGATTATACTGCTTTTATTAGTGTCAATGATTTGGGATTGATTAGCTGGAATGAGAATCCCTTTTCTTTACATTCTGACGGCACATTTGGTTTCAGGGGAATTGAAGTTGATTTCTTTGAAGATGAAGATGAGTTTGAAGAAAACATGGAAGAGTTTGGTGATTCTGTGCTCAATATTTTTGCACCCGGAGCCAATGATTACAGTTACATTACATGGTTGCCTACAGACCTTTATCTCGGAGGACAATACCATTACCATGAAATGCTTAATCTTGGGATGTTGTACAGAATGGAATTTTACCGGAAAGATGTCATGCACAGTTTTACGTTGTCTGCCAACTCCAATATCACAGACTGGCTTTCGACTCACCTGAGCTATTCCATCATGAACAACAAATTTACCAATGTTGGCCTTGGACTGACCATAAGAGGCGCCTTTTTGCAGTATTATATCGTTACAGATAACCTTTTTGGTGCCATGTTCCCGCAGTCAAGCAGAAATTTGAACATCCGGATGGGATGTAATCTGGTCTTTGGGTATAAGGAAATCACCTCAGAATCCTTATTTTAATGTCCATTAAGTACATAAATTGATGTATGAACGATAGAATTAAGCTTGAACGTACCCTTAAGCTGTTATATTTACTTGGCCTTTGTATGCTTGCAGCAAGCATCCCTTTCTCCAATTTGTTTCCCAGCCTTGCCATTATGTTCATTGGGTTGATATGGATTGCCGGGGCATTTGTTTTCCCATACAAGCAGCGCCTTCAGGCAAATAAAGAAGTATGGTGGTTTGTGTTGATTTATGTGATTCATCTTATTTGGTTGTGGAACACCAGCAACTTTGATTACGCTACCGAAGATCTGAGAAAAAAGATTCCCTTGCTTTTTTTACCCCTTTTTATTGCATCCCTGCCTGCATTAAAGCGCCTTGGAAGAAACATCGTTCTTCATGTGTTTCTGATAAGTATGTTTATTTCCGGGCTGAGTGTTTTTATGGCTAAATACGGGTTTGCAGTGACCGAAATATCGGAGCCCAGGGATTACGCATTGTTTGCAAACCATATAAGACTGAGCCTAATGATGTCACTGGGAATATTTGTGGCCTGGTGGTTATTCAGAAAAACACAGTTTACCTATTTGCGCATTTTGTACTTGATCAGTATAGCCATGAATGTGGCTGCCATGGTTATTTTGCAAGTTATAACAGGCCTTGCCATCACACTTGTCACTATGTTTATTATGGTTCTGATTTTCAGGAATACCATCAGAAATAAAGCCGTAAAAAAGTGGGGTTTCATTGCTATGATTATTATACCGCTTGTAATAATTTTTTATTTGGGAAATCAAATACATGCTTTTTACCATCCTGAAAATCCTTACCCCGACCCTGAAGAATCAAATTTGAAAACACAAAAAGGCCATCAATATAAGCACAGTCTCCACTCTGATCAGCTTGAAAATGGGAATCACATATATAGATTTCTTGCATTGAACGAATTAAAAAAGGCATGGAATAAACGCAGCGATATCAAATATGATTCAGTGTGCCATAACGGGTATGAAATTAAAAATGTTTTGATCCGGTATTTAACATCAAAAGGGGAATTTAAAGACGCAGAAGCCGTCAACTCTTTGAATGTGTGTGAATTAAATGCAATAGAATCTGGAGTTACAAATTACCGGTTTAAAGAAAAGCAGGGGTTAAATTCCAGGGTATATGAAATCATTTGGCAGGTTCATGTATATTTTAACGGAGGGAATCCTTCAGGCAAATCATTGGTGCAACGCATTGTTTATTTAGAAACCGGATGGCGCATTGCCATGAAAAACGTGTTAACGGGTGTGGGTACAGGCGATGTAAACGATAGTTTTAAGCACCAATACAGAGAAGACAATTCTCCCTTATTGCCGGAATACAGGAGAAGAACACACAATCAATATCTGACCATGCTAATAGCCTTTGGTGTGTTTGGCTTTACCTTGTTTTTACTGGGATGGATATCTCCGGTCATCCGAAAAAAAGGGATGAATAATTATTTGTTCGCCGCTTTCTTTATCATTGCAAGCCTGAGCATGCTAAATGAAGATACATTGGAAACTTCTACAGGGGCTTGTTTTGTGGCTTATTTTTATTCATTATTTTTATGGGGAATTAATCGTAAAGCTATGTTTCAGGAAAAATTTATGCAAAAAGCCATACAATTGGCAAAAGACAACATCCCCTCAGGGAACGGGCCTTTTGGGGCCGTCATTGTCAAAGACGGAGAAATCATTGCTGAAGCTACCAACGCTGTTACAAAAACAAATGATCCGACAGCACATGCAGAAGTGAATGCAATCCGGAAAGCAACCAAAAAGCTCAACACATTTGATCTTTCGGGGTGTGAAATTTATGCATCTTGTGAACCTTGTCCCATGTGTTTGGGGGCCATTTACTGGGCGCACCTCGACAAATTATATTTTGCGGCAAGCAGGGAGGAAGCTGCCCAGGCAGGTTTCAGCGATGATTTTATTTACAAAGAACTGGACAAATCCATCAGAGAAAGAAGCATCCCTACCCGTCAAATGATGCGGGATGAAGCAAAAATTGTGTTTAAATCCTGGAATGACTTCGAAGATAAAGTTATGTATTAAGTAACTGTTAGGACATAACCTAATCTGTATCATTAACATATGGTATTTTTACGATTTGAATAAAGAATACTGAACAGCAGAACAATCGAATTATGAACCAAAAAGCAAAAATCATCATTCATCATTCGACATTCTATTGTTCAAATGTTCGTTATTCAATAAGTTAACTGTTACGAAATGAAAAAGTTATTTTGTTACAAACCGTTTTGCCATAAATAATCATTTTTATTTGTGAAAAATAAATCTATTTTAGCAGCTGAAATATATAACTTAAAAGCAACGCAAAATGTATAGTTCCATTGTCAACAAAGAAAAGAAAATTGCTGTGATAGGCCTTGGCTACGTTGGATTACCTATTGCCCTGGAGTTTGCAAAACATGTACCCGTTATTGGCTTTGATATCAAGCCCGATCGTGTTGAAATGATGAAAAAGGGCATAGACCCAAGCCGTGAACTTGAATCTGAAGATTTTGAAAATAAAGATATTACCTTTACAGTAGATGTAGAGGATTTGAAAAATGCCAGTTTTTACATTATAGCTGTACCTACACCCATCAACGAACATAAACAGCCTGAGCTTAAACCGGTGCTCAGTGCTTCTGAAACGGTAGGTAAAGTGTTAAGCAAAGGGGATTATGTGGTGTTTGAATCAACTGTGTATCCCGGATGTACCGAGGAGGATTGTGTGCCGGTGCTGGAAAAAATTTCAGGCCTGACGTATAAAACAGATTTTAAAGTTGGGTATTCCCCGGAACGCATTAACCCGGGGGATAAAAAACATACACTTGTGAACATCACCAAAGTGTCAGCCGGTTGCGATGAAGCATCTGCAGAAAATATTGCTAAAGTGTATGAAATGATAATCACTGCAGGTGTGCATAGAGCCAGCTCTATAAAAGTGGCAGAGGCGGCTAAAATCATTGAAAATACACAACGTGATGTCAACATTGCCCTGATGAATGAATTGTCCATGATATTCAATAAAATTGGCATCAATACTTTTGAAGTACTTGAAGCTGCCGGGACCAAGTGGAATTTCCTGCCGTTTGTCCCCGGCTTGGTTGGTGGACATTGCATTGGTGTGGATCCGTATTACCTGCTTCACAAAGCCAAACAACTTGGTCATCATACCCAGATCATTAATTCCGGCCGTGCCATCAACGACGGTATGGGGGCTTATGTTACCAAGGAAACCATTAAAATGATGCTGACTCAGGATAAAGTGCTCTCAAATGCCAAAGTGCTGGTGATGGGCCTCACGTTCAAAGAAAATGTGTCTGATATTCGCAACACACGTGTGATTGATATCCTGCATGAACTTAATGACTATAAAGTAAAATACGACATTGTGGATCCCTATGCCAGCCCGGATGAGGTAAAAGAAGAATATGACATTGAACTTAGCGAGACAGGCAACAATTACGATGCCATCATTCTGGCGGTAAATCATGATGAATACACAAAACTTGATGAAAGTTATTTTCAGTCAATCAGTGCCGGCAAAGGCATTCTTGTGGATATCAAAGCCGTGTTTAAAGACCGCATCCAAAACATGACATACTGGAGTTTGTAACAACTTGCGGTTTGCTTTCTGAATGAATGGAGTCAGAATTTCAGCCCATTGATAAGGAAAAAAATCATGTGCCTTTATGTCAATATATTATGTAATTTTGTTGCATGTCCTTTAAAATTGCGCATTCCCGCTTTCTTTTGATTACACTTGCTGTGTTGATGCTCTCATCGTGCCGGAAAAACATTGATGATACAGGCGGGAAAATTATGCTTAGTTTTGATGACCAGTACATAGACAGTTGGTATGCACACAGGCAACTGTTTAAAAATTATGATGCACAGGTTTGCTTTTATGTCACAAGGCCACTGGAGCTAAGCAACGAGGATTTTAAAAAATTGCTGATATTGCAGAATGACGGTCATGTTATTGGTTCACATGGCATGTATCACAGACACATAAACGAATTTGAAACTGCTGAAAGCTATTATAAGCAGGAAGTTTTGCCATCTGTGCAAATTTTTGAAGCACATGGTTTGGATGTCAGAGCCTATGCATATCCACACGGTAAAGGCAGGAGCGATGTTGACAGCCTGCTGATATCACATGGGTTTACGGTGAGAGATGCAGGTTGGAATTACAGCCATCAGGTATTGTCGAAAAAGGAAACCTGTTATATTCATGACACAGGTGTACCCAAAAAGTTTGTTGCCATGGGGCTTGACCATAATTACAAAACAGGTTATGTGGATATTTTTCTCGGCCTCCGCAAAGCAAAACGCGAGAACAATATGATTGTGCTGGTTGGCCATGACATCGACAGGAAATATAATAATTATATTACCCACCCCTTGAAACTGAGATTTCTGCTTAAACAATGCACGCGTAATAACATTGATTTCTATCTTCCGGTATTAGAAAAAGAAGATTGAATTAATGATTTTTTCTGCCACTTAATCTTGACGCACTTTATCACCATCATAATTTATGATGAACCACATTTTTATAGCCAAAGCCACGCTTTGCATTTAGAGTTTACGCCATTTTATTTTCCTGGATCGGCCAGTTGATTCCGGCTTATCCCAGTGAAAAAGCGCATTGACATCAATCTTTCATTGATGTGGGGGGTTATTTTTTCAGCAAAAAAGTAAAATCCTCATCTGTACCTATTTCACGTGGTTCTTCGCCATATTTAAACAACCTCAGCGGATGGATACCGATGAGTTTCATTTTATCGCCTTCGATGAGAAACATACATCCCTCACGAAGTCCGGCGACCGGCATGTTTTTGTTCAGCACAAGAAACTCATTGATACGATCTTCACGGCTTTCACCAGCATGTCCCTGGGCTTTTTTATCCAGGAAATGCGGATTGATCTGGAACGGAATGAGGTTTAGGGCATCAAAGCCATGAGGATCAATGATGGGCATGTCGTTGGTGGTTTTTATGGTGGGACATGTTACATTTGAACCAGCGCTCCATCCTATGTATGGTGTGCCGTTAAGCACTTTTTTGCGTATTGGATCAAGCAAATTGTTATCCCGCATTACCCGTACGAGGTTCCATGTGTTCCCGCCGCCAATAACTATGGCATCAGCATCTTCAACGGCTTTTACCGGGTCATCAAATTTGTGGATGGCCACCACATCATGACCCACTTCATTGAAGCGCTTTTTTACTTTGTCTTCATATTCATCCCACGAAAAACTGACGGCAGCGTAAGGAATAAATAAGGCAGTTACTTTTTCTTTTCCCAATGTTTCTGCGATCTGGTGCTTGGGATAATCCAGATACGCCTCTCCGGCCATTGTTGAGTTACTTATTAATAAACATTTCATACACAATAAATTTTTATTATTCACATTAAAGATATAAAAATACATAAATTATTACGTTATTTCAAAATAGTGTCGGATATTTGTTTTGTAATGCGATATTGCTTTTTCTTCATAACAGTAGTTTTAGTTTTTGCGTCAACATCAGCTATAGCGCAGGAAAAAGACATTGACCCCAACGGGTACAATGTGTTTTATTATCCCGGTGGGCAGAAAAGCAGCGAAGGGTACATGAAAAACGGTCAGCCTGAAGGCGTGTGGATCAACTATTATCCCAACGGGCAAATCCGCTCGAAAGGGAAGCGAACAAACCATGAGCTTGACAGCACTTGGGTTTTTTACGATGAAAATGGTAATCTCACAAAAAAGATTCAATACAAAAACGGAAAAAAGCACGGTTATTATAACGCTTACAAAGCCGTTGAAAAAGAAGATTCTACCCAAAACATCCTGGTATCCAAAGAGCTGTATTTTAATGACAAACTCAATGGTAAATCATTTTATTACGATAAAGAAGAGGGATACTTAAAATACACATACAATTACGACAAGGGAAAAAAACACGGACTGGGAAAACAATACGATGAATCAGGGAAAGTGATTAATTTATTTGAATATTTTAATGGATTTTTGGTAGAAAGCTCAATGGTAAACCGGAAAAACAGCAGCGGCGGAAAAACCGGAAAATGGCTTACATTTTATCCCGCCGGTCAGATCGAAACGGAAACCCATTATATCAATGGGAAAAAGCACGGCAGGTACATAAAGTATGATAAAGCCGGTAACATTATCGAAGAGCAAAAATTCAGGATGGGCAAACGCATTGTAGCTGAAGAAGAAGCTGAAAAACTGAAAGCGGAACTCAAACAAACCTATTACAACAACGGAAACATCAAATACGAGGGGGCATTTATTGACAGCATTCCGGTTGGTATGCATAAATCCTATGATAAAGACGGCAGCCTGGACAAAGCCATGGAATACAACCGTCAGGGAGATATGGAAGGTGAAGGGGTTTTAACAAAACAAGGCCTGAAAGACAGCGTCTGGACATTTTATTTCCCTACCAAAGAACCGAGGTGCCGCGGGGCATTTAGAAATGGCAAACGCCATGGGAAATGGGAGTTTTATTTTCAAAATGGAAATACTGAACAGGTTGGCCACTATAGGAAAGGGAAACCACACGGTGAATGGAAGTGGTATTATCCGGATGGAAGCTTGATCAAAATGGAAAATTACCATAAAGGGAAACTTGACGGGGAACTGCTTGAACTAAGCCCGGAAGGAGATACCATTCAACATGGCAGCTATGTGGATGGAAAAAAAACGGGTGAATGGATGTATAATGTCGGTGATCATAAAGAAGTTGGAAATTATGAAGATGGGTTAAAACATGGTATCTGGAAACATTATTACCGTGGAAATACCCTGATATTTGAAGGAAAATACGTCAACGGTGAGCCCGATGGATTGCATCAACACTGGTATGTCAATGGAGAACCCGAGTTGATGGGTAAATATATCATGGGTAAAAAGGACGGCCTCTGGCAAAAATACCACAGGGACGGCAGTTTATTTATTGTGTATAAATATGATCACGGAGAACTGAAAAAGATCAATGGTAAAAACTGGGAAAAATGGCAAAAACAATTTGAATAGGTCAATTAAAACAACTTGGCGGATTCTCTTCTTTGGCTTTTTTTTTGCCGGAAATTGTGTTGTCACTTCAGCGCAAACCGTTGAGAATGATATTGGCAGAGTTGTCAAAAAGCCACCGGATCTTTTTCTGAGATTTGATGCCAAAAACAGTTTTATCTCAAACTCCGGAGTGAAAATATGGGGACTTAATATTGGGTTAAATTATTCAGATACATTCAAATACGGACTTGGTTTGTATGGTCTCTCAACGCCTGTAAAAAGGGACTTTTACGAAACCATTGCCGGCTGCACAGATACCATAAATACAGAACTGAATTATGCGTATTTTTCATTGTTTGCTGAATATGTTTTTTATCAAACCAAACACTGGGAAGGCAGTATGCCAATACAGATCGGGGTAGGCGGAACCAATTTTTCAGGTAATTACAATGACAGCACTTACATGTATCATCCTAAACTTGTAATGCATTATGAAGCCACGCTCACCGGACATTACAAACTCCTGCGGTATTTTGCCATAGGAGGTGGTATTGGGTACAGGATAATGTTGATAGACAACAAACCTCTCAATCTCCAGCTCACAAGTCCAATATATATTTTGAAATTTAAGTTTTTTGTCGGTGATGTGTATCGGGATGTAAAATCACTCTTTTGATTAGCAAGAAAATGGCCTTGAAAACAGGTCTTATAGATGTAACAGGATAAATCAAATTGAAAATTCAGACATGTCCATGTAAACAGTACCGGTTTTTTATTTAATTTTGAGCAACAGTAATAAAAACGTATGAGTGATTTTTTAAATCCTGAAGAAAACAATTTATCCCATACCGATAAGGAAATGGAAAATGTCTTGCGGCCATTGCATTTTAAAGATTTCAGTGGTCAGGAAAGCATTGTGGAAAATCTGAAAGTTTTTGTACAGGCTGCAGGCATGAGGGAGGAATCCCTTGATCATGTGTTGCTCCATGGCCCTCCCGGACTAGGAAAAACCACATTGGCAAAAATCATTGCCAATGAATTGAATGTCGGATTCAAAGTTACGTCAGGGCCGGTGCTTGAAAAACCCGGCGATCTGGCCGGACTTCTTACCAGCATAGATAAAAATGATGTACTCTTTATTGATGAAATTCACCGGTTAAGCCCTGTTGTCGAAGAATACCTGTATTCCGCAATGGAGGATTACCGTATTGATATCATGATCGATAAAGGTCCGGCGGCACGATCTGTGCAGTTGTCACTTGAGCCGTTTACTCTCATTGGGGCTACAACAAGAAGTGGGCTGCTTACAAGTCCGTTGAGGGCAAGATTCGGCATTACCAGTCATCTGCAATATTACGATGCCGGTATATTAGCCCGTATCATCCGTCGTTCAGCGGATATTCTCAATGTGGAAATTGACGATGATGCATGTTATGAAATAGCCCGGCGCAGCCGCGGAACCCCAAGAATAGCAAATGCATTGCTACGTCGTGTCAGGGATTTTGCACAGGTAAAAAGTGATGGGTATATTCGCATCAATATCACAAAATCATCCCTTAAAGCATTGAATATTGATACACGGGGACTGGATGAGATGGACAACAGAATACTGACTTCCATCATTGATAAATTCAAAGGTGGTCCGGTTGGCCTTAAAACCATTGCTACTGCTGTAGGCGAAGAAGAAGGCACAATCGAGGAAGTATATGAACCTTTTTTGATAATGCAAGGATTTATCAAACGAACACCACGTGGCAGGGAAACTACTGCCCTGGCTTATGAACACCTCGGCAGGATTCCGGGAAATAATAATGACTTACAAACCAAATTGCTCTGAATATGATTGATCGTATAATTTTTACATGCTGCATTGTATTGATCCCACTGTGTTTATTTTCGCAACAGCAGGTTGACAATACCGATATCATCCATTATGAAATCAACATCAATGAGGTGGACTTTCAAAATGAAGCCATTCAGGCACATGTAAACGTTGATTTTACCCTGCATGAAAGTGCATCAAATATGTATCTGCATTTGCTACATCTTACTGTAGATTCGGTTATGTCAGGAAATGAACACTTGGATTATATTCACAATGATACCATTCTGAATGTGTTGCTGGATGAACACATTTCGCCGGGTGAGCAATCAAACCTAAGCATATACTATCATGGTAATCCTGTAACAGACCCATCGGGATGGGGGGGATTTTATTTTAAAAACAATTATGCATTTAACCTGGGTGTTGGTTTTGAAGATGTTCCACATAACTACGGCCGTGTCTGGTTCCCCTGTGTGGATAATTTTACGGATCGTGCTACTTATAATTTTAATATTACCACATCTACTGATCACAAAGCGGTGTGCAATGGCAACATCGACAGTGTCACAACGCAGATTAACGGAACCGATACAAGTTTAATACATCACTGGACATTGATAGATGAAATTCCAAGCTACCTGGCATCTATGGCCGTGGGGGCTTACGATGTGATAGATTATATATACCACGGAGTTGACAGGGATATCCCTGTACAGTTGTATGTTTATGAGGGAAATACAAGCAGTGCTAATGGCTCTTTTCAAAACCTTGATACCATCCTCAACCGGTTTGAAAATTATTTTGGCCCGTATCCGTGGCAACGTGTTGGGTACGTTGCTGTGCCTTTCAACAACGGAGCCATGGAACATGCAACCAACATAGCCATTGGAAATGGTTTCATCAACGGAAGCACCACTTACGAGGAATTGATTGCCCATGAGCTTGCACACAGTTGGTTTGGAGATTATATCACATGTCATGACGCTGAAGAAATGTGGATAAACGAAGGATGGGCCACCTATTGTGAAACCCTGTACAGGGAATTTATGAACGGAGAAAACTCAGCTAGAAATTACCGTCGCAATTCCCACTTTGCTGTTTTACTGGAAGCCCATTTGGATGATGGTGGTTTTTTTCCTCTGAATGCTGTACCACAGAATGTCACCTACGGGACCACTTCGTATGAAAAAGGAGCAGATGTCGTACACAGCCTCAAAGCTTACCTAGGTGATGATTTTTTTCCGGCAGTGCAATATATGCTATATGAGAAAGCTCTGGACGATATTTCATCAGAAGAAATGAGAGATATTTTGTCTGATTTTACGGGTACTGATTTGAATGAATTTTTTAATTCATGGGTCTTTGATACAGGATTTCCGCATTATAAAATTGATTCTTTTGAAGTGATCAACAACGGCAGTAGTTATGATGTCGAGGTTTTTGTGCAGCAAAAAGGCTACGCAAGGGACAATTTTTATGATGATAACAAGGTAGATATATGCTTTATGGACGAAAATTACGATGTGGTGGAAAAACGCATGGAATTTGATGGCAGATTCGGATCACATACTTTTACTCTGGATTTCAACCCCCTGTTAGTGATGATGGATTATTATGAGCGATGGTCTGATGCCAGAATTGCCATGAATAAAGTGATCGATAACCCCGGTTATGTGTATTTTAATCAGGCGGTGTTCAGATTAATTGTGAAGTCGGTCACGGATTCGGCATTTTTCCGTGTCACTCACCATTGGGCTTGTCCTGACCGTTTTAAAGAGCATATTCCCGGCCTGGTGCTGGCTGATCACAGGTATTGGAAAATTGAGTCTGATATGCCGGATGGGTGTAGTTTTGACGGCATTTTCAGGTTCAGTGATTCAGATGTGGGTGTTTATCCTCAACTGGATACAGAATTTATCACCAACAGCCTTGATTCCCTTGTGATTGTTTACAGAGCTAATGCTGCTGACGATTGGCAAGTTGTAGATAATCAAACCATATCAACCATTCAAAAACAGATTGATGTGGAAGATGTACAGCCCGGAGAGTACAGTCTGGCTATTTACGACTGGGATGTATGGGAAGCTGGCATTGAAGAAGCAGAAAGTGAAAATGTGCTTTTTAGTGTGTATCCCAATCCCTCATCAGGAGTTGTTTACATACAAACCGATTGTAATCTTCCCGGGGATATCACCGTCATGAACAACCTTGGTCGGGTTGTATTCAGAAAAACAGTGAACCCTGGCACCAGTAAAATAATTTGGAATGCCAGTCAACCTTCAGGTATATACTTTATCAAGTTCAGAAGATCGGATGGCTTTTTTGAAACTCAAAAAGTGCTTGTTGCTGATTAAAGTTGTTGTTGCTGCATGATACCTATAATTTACCCATCATCTCTTTGATGAGCAATGTCATTTTCTTCTCTGCTTTGGAAGCCACTTTTTGTACCTCTTCATGCGATATTTCCACGATTTTTCCCGGAACACCAAGGTCGGTGATGATGGAAATGGCAAATGCCGGAATACCCATCTGGCGGGCTGCTATTACTTCAGGAACGGTACTCATTCCCACAGTATCTGATCCGATAATCCTGAAATAGTTGTATTCGGCAGGTGTTTCAAAAGTTGGACCTGTAACCGCTGTATAAACACCCTCCTGAAGTTTGATATCATGCTTTTTAGCGATGTTTTTTGCCATATACAGCAATGTAGGATCATAAACTTGACTCATATCAGGAAATCTCGGGCCAAAATCTTTTTCGTGTTTGCCGATAAGTGGATTGGGAATCAAATTGATATGATCGTTAATAAGCATCAGGTCCCCGATTTTAAAATCCGGATTCACACCACCACTGGCATTGCTTACAAACAAATACTTAATCCCCAGATATTTCATTACCCTTACAGGAAAGGTGATCTTCTCTGCTGAATAACCTTCATAATAATGAAAACGCCCCTGCATGGCCACAACCGACTTCCCGTTTAATTTGCCGAAAATCAGACGCCCATGGTGTCCTTCAACTGTGCTGACAGGAAAATCCGGAATCTCATCATACGACAGGGTTTCGGTGATATCTATTTCATTAACGAGGCCGCCAAGGCCTGTGCCAAGGATGATTCCAACCTCAGGACCGGAGGTAATCCTGTCCTTTATAAAGTTTACTGTACCTTCGATTTGTTTTAACATAGCGTATGATTTGATGTTTAAATTCTTCTTCTTCTTTTTTATCGCCTAAAAATACGGCATGTATCGGTAAATAATAAAATTTTTCTTTAAGATGTTCCGGAATACAATCAAGGTTTCTCAATTTGACGGCATCCTTTTCTGTTGTAACGATGATCTTTTCTTTGGATTCTGTTTTGTTAAATTGATGTTCGATACGTTCAATGTCTCTTTTTTTGTAATAATGATGATCCAGAAAACTGATCATCTTTACCTCTTTGGATAGTTCTTTAAGTTTATCTTTGAATTTTCTGTTCTGCGCTAAAGCTGAAACCCCTAAGATCCCCGTGTTTTCGTCGTCGATTTTATCCAGAGGGATTTGTTTATATTCATCAAAAATGTTGATCAGATGACCATATTCAAGGCTGGTGAAAAACAAGTGCTGAAAAGGATAGATCTTTAATTCCTTGTCAATAAGCCGTTTTTCTATTGGTTTTAATTTTTGCGGGCATTTTGTGATGATGATAATATGCGCCCTCCGGTGTTCATACGCTTGCTCCCTTAACGTACCAAACGGTAAAATATGATCTTTGGTAAATGGCTTGTCATATCTGCTCAGCAAGATATTCAATCCGGCGTTTACTTTACGATGTTGAAATGCGTCATCAAGCAAAATAACGCGCAAATCATCTTTTTGAGACAATTTATCTATGCCCCTTGTCCGTTTTTCATCCACGGCTACTGTAAGGTTTGGAAATTTTTTCTTGATTTGCATGGGCTCATCACCAACTTTTTGCACATCATCTGATACCTCCACTAACCTAAAACCCCTGGTCTTACGATTATACCCCCGGCTAAGCACAGCAATCCCGAAGTGATCCTGTAATAGCCTGATCAAATATTCCACATGAGGTGTTTTTCCTGTTCCTCCGACGCTGAGGTTACCAATGCAGATGACGGGGAAATCATAACCCTTCGATTTGAGCACACCGCTGTTGTACATCGCATTGCGTACCGATAATATTGATCCGTATATCAGCGATAACGGATATAAAATAAGAAACTTAATTATGTTTAATCCTCCGGACATAAATTTAAGCCCGAAAATAGCATATTAATGTGGAAAGTAAAAACTAAACGGGCTTTTTTTGTTTTTTTGCCTTTGCAGCTACTGCAAATTTGTTTCAGTAATTTCATGTGTAGCTTTGTATTATATTCTCCTCACCAAACTCCAAGTCAGAGGACAAGAATTAAGCCATTTGTAACACTATACATGATTGAGCTCCGATAGCTATCGGAGCTGAAATCACCGTCTAAATCAATGAAAGCCAACCAATAGCCTGATCCTTATTTCAACTCAAACGCATTTTTTATGATGTCAACGTAATCTAGTTTTTCCCATGTGAAAAGTTCGAGTTCCAGATCTATTTCACCATTGTAGGGTGAGTGAAAATGTTTTTTGATGGTTTTGGGCGTTCGTCCGAAATGCCCGTATTTGGCAGTTTCAATGTAAATGGGATTTCTGAGCTTAAGCCTTTCTTCAATTACATAAGGGGTCAATGAAAATAGATCACGTATTTTTTTTGCTATTTCATTATCGCTGTATTCAACCTTAGCGGTTCCGAATGTATCCACAAAAATGCTGACGGGTTCGGCAACACCAATGGCATAAGATAACTGCACAAGCATTTCATCTGCAACACCTGCTGCAACCATATTTTTAGCAATATGCCTGGCGGCATAAGCAGCAGAACGGTCAACTTTGGAGGGGTCTTTACCTGAAAAAGCACCACCGCCGTGGGCACCACGGCCACCATAAGTGTCAACGATGATTTTTCTGCCTGTCAGGCCGGTATCTCCATGCGGCCCGCCAATAACAAACTTGCCTGTGGGATTGACATGCAGAATATATTCTGTATTGAAAAGCTTTTGTACACGTTCAGACATGTTTTTTACCACGCGTGGGATCAGTATATTTTTAACGTCTTCCTTGATTTTTTCAAGCATGGCTTTTTCTGCCACATCTACGGATTCAGCGGTATTGCCATCAGGTTTAATAAATTCATCATGTTGAGTAGAGACAACAATGGTGTCAATGCGAACAGGTTCTTTTTTATTATTGTATTCCACACTCACCTGAGATTTTGAATCCGGCCGCAGGTAAGTCATTACTTTGCCTTCGCGACGTATGTCAGATAATTCCTGCACCAGCCTGTGAGCCAACTCTATGGGCAAAGGCATTAAGCTATCGGTTTCACGGCAGGCATAACCGAACATCATACCCTGATCGCCGGCACCTTGTTGTTTGGGATCGGTTTTGTTGTTTACGCCGCGGTTAATATCAGGAGATTGCTCATGAAGGGCTGTTAGAACACCGCATGAATTACCATCAAATCGATATTCTGCATTGGTGTAACCAATGTTATTAACCACACACCGTACAATTTCCTGTACATCAGCATAGGTTTTTGATTTTACTTCGCCTGCCACAACTACCTGTCCGGTAGTTACCAGTGTTTCGCAGGCAACTTTTGAATCGGGATCAAATGCCAGAAATTCATCCAACAAAGCATCTGAAATCTGATCGGCAAGTTTGTCAGGATGCCCTTCTGATACGGATTCTGAGGTAAAAATATAGGACATAATATTGTTTTTAAATAAATGAATGAGCAAAAATAGTGAAGAATTTTATTAAATCAAGTCTTAATATTATCTTTGTGCATAAAGCAAAGAAATAAAACCTTAAATCCATAAAAGGTATGCAATTCAGATATGATGTAGTAAATTACCTGCGGATTTAATGTAAAATCAAAAAATTAGAAAAATGGGAAAATCACAAGAAGTTGAAGCAAACCGCCTGAATATAGTTGGCGAAGGCACCTCTGTTAACGGTGATATCAAATCTGACGGAGATGTCCGTATTGATGGGGTAATTACCGGAAATTCCAATATTCAGGGAAAATTGGTTATTGGAAATAAGGGAAAAGTTAATGGAGAAATCGATTGCAAAAATGCTGAAATCTCCGGCACGGTTGAGGGAAAATTGTTTGTCAAGGAACTGCTGAGCCTTAAATCATCGGCTGTTATTAAAGGTGATATCAAAACCACACGACTCGCGATTGAACCGAATGCTGTTTTTACAGGTACATGCAACATGGACGGCGATAAAACAAAACCCGGACAGGTGAATGACAAAGCAAAAAAATAACAAAAACCGCTTTAAAAATTATTTGCGCTTTACAACCATAGTTTGGGAAATGCTTGTTATTATTGGTGCAGGAACCTGGGGTGGGGTGGAAATTGACAAAGGCAGGGATGCTGATTTTCCTTTGTTTACAGTGATATTATCACTTCTCTCGGTTTTTATTGCCACTTACCTGGTTATTAAACAGGTTACAAATTATTCAGAAGATGATGACGAAACATAAACATATAATGCTGTTCTGGTTGAAAATGTGTGTCCTGGCAATCGTTGTGTTGTCCGGGCAATACCTGTCTAAAACACTCATTTTATCGGAATCATTGGACAAACATGATTTCTTTAGTCACGGCATCGTGTTTCTGTTAACGGGGCTTGGATATTCTGTTTTTTTGTTGATTAAAAATAAATATCCTTCATATTCAGGATTAATTTTTGGTGCCATTAGTTTTGTTAAGAGCATACTCCTAATAATTTTAATTTTACCGTTTTTGTCAGATAAAACCACCAGTGACCTTGTTTTTGTTGTACAATTTCTTTTGATTTACGCAATGTATTTATTTTTTGAAATTTTTATGCTTTTGAAATTTTTGAAATCATAAAAATTATATTTATTTTTCGGCAGAAAATTAACAGTTTTATACCTGAATATCTGATTCGAGATAATGAATGTGAAAAGAGTGAAAATATGGTTGATGGTTGTTGTTGCACTGTTGTTTTGCAATTCAATCTTTGCCACAGACCATCACAACGAGGAAGATAGAACAGAAGAAAGTTTTGATGTCGTATCTTTTATCTTCGGACACATTAAAGATTCACATTCCTGGCACCTTTGGGATTATACAGATGATGAGGGAAATAAACATGATGTAAGCATTAACCTGCCGGTTATTTTATTGCATGATGGTCAAATGACTGCTTTTTCTTCATCAGAATTTGAACATGGCCACGCTGTGGTATCTAAAAACGGATATCATTATTTCCTTTACAATGGTACGGTATATTTGACAAATGCTCAAGGCGATATTAACAAGCAGGAAACCAGCCAGGGTGAAATGGAGGTGACAAATGAAACACCATTGGATTTTTCAATAACAAAAACAGCAGCAGCTGTGATTCTTTCATCCATTATTATGTTGTTCATGTTTATTTCTGTAGCGAGAGCATACAAAAAACACCCGGGAAAACCCATAGGTTTTCAGGCGTTTATGGAACCGCTTATTATGTTTGTCACTGAAGACATGGCAAGGCCAAACATCAAAGAAAAACCTGAAAAATACATGCCTTATATATTGACGGTTTTCTTTTTCATTCTGATCAACAATATTTTGGGTATTGTCCCATTTTTCCCCGGCGGCACCAATGTTACCGGAAATATTTCTGTCACCATGACATTGGCTGTATTTACCATGTTAATTACCAATATCAATGGCAGTAAGGATTACTGGAAACATATTTTTGCTACCCCTGGGGTGCCCGTATTTTTGATCCCAATTATGTTGCCATTAGAGCTTATTGGTATAGTTACAAAACCCTTTGCCCTTATGATACGTTTATTTGCAAACATTACCGCAGGCCATATTATTATCCTGAGCCTGATATCAATCATATTTATATTTAAATCTGTTTCTATGAGTTTTATATCTGTTCCTTTTGTCCTGTTTATGGATGTTCTGGAACTTTTAGTAGCGTTTATTCAGGCTTATATATTTACATTGTTATCAGCCCTTTTTATTGGCTTGGCAACTGAACGAAGTCACTAAATAAAAAAAGAATAATTTTAATTGTTAAATAATTTTAAAAAGAATAATTATGGAAGGTTTAATAGCTTTAAGTGCAGGAGTTGTTGTGGTAGGTGCCGCTTACGGTATTTCAAAAATTGGAAAACACGCAATGGAAGCCATCTCACGACAACCGGAAATTGTGAATAAAATTCAAACTGCAATGATCATTGTTGCAGCATTGGTTGAAGGTGTGTCTTTGTTTGCTGTCGTTGTCATTTTGCTCATTTCCCAATAAAATATGTGGGATGTTATATGTGAATGTTTTCCGCAGAAGATCCTGCGGAAAACAATTTTTAATTAAATTTTTCAGCTATGGAACTTATTAATCCTGGTGTTGGTCTGATATTTTGGACAGGTTTGGTCTTCCTTATCCTGCTTCTCATTTTGTCAAAGTTTGCCTGGAAACCCATTATCAATACAATCAAAAAACGCAATGAGTCTATCCAGAAAGCACTTGATGATGCCGATGAGGCACGGCAGGAACTGGCAGGGCTTGACGAAAAACAAAAGGCTATGGTTGAAGCCTCACGCAAAGAAAAGCACAGCATCCTTGAAGAGGCAAAATCAATGCGTGAACAAATGCTTTCTGATACTGAAAAAGAGACACAGAAAATGGTGGAAAACATGAAATCAGAAGCAAAGGACGCCATCGAAAAACAAAAAAATGAAGCCATGCGGGAAATTAAAAATATGGTGTCGGAGCTGAGTGTTGATATTGCAGAAAAGATACTGAAACAAGAATTGGAAAACAAAGAAAAACACAATAAGTTGGTTGATAAACTGCTTGATGATGTAAAACTGAATTAGTGGTAAAAATGAGCCATAAGGATGAATATTCAAACCCACAGAACAGGAATGTATTTCTTTTAAATCCCATCCCGATCGGTCATCGGGACAGGTACTGACCCTTGAAAATTAAAATTAAAGCAAATGAATCAAAGCAAAATAGCGACAAGGTATGCAAAAGCAGCATTTGAAATTGCTCTGGAAAAAGACGGGCATGTCCGTTTACGCAATGATATTAATACCTTAAGCAGCGTTTTGATTGAAAACCCCAACCTCTCAGAATACCTGAACAATACCGTTATCAGCAACGAAAACAAACGGCAAACAATAGGGGAATTATTTTCAGATGTGTTCAGCCCATTAACCATGGATTTTATCCACCTTGTTATTAACAATGACAGAGAAAAACACATCCCGGCAATGTGCCGGCAGATAGAAAAATTGTATAAGCAGCATGAAAATATTTATAGCCTAAACCTGAGTACAGCCTTTGAGCTTGATGATAAGGTAAAAGGGAAGATCAGTAACGTGGTTAAAAAAGCGATGGATGCTACGAAAATTGAAATGGAGGAAAACATTGATGAAAGCATTATAGGCGGATTTATCCTCAGGACAGAAGAATTTATGTACGACGCCAGCCTGAAAAACCAGCTGGCAAAAATAAAACAACGTTTAACCGATAAATAGTAAATTAAATACAACAAAGATATGGCAGACATTAATCCGGCAGAAGTTTCCAAGATACTGAAAAAGCAACTTAGTGGTATTGATACAGCCATTGAGCTTGAAGAAACTGGAACTGTCCTAGAAGTTGGCGATGGTATTGCACGTATTTACGGTCTCAGCAAAGTACAGGCCAACGAGCTGATCGAATTTGAAAATGGCATTAAAGGGATTGTCCTGAACATTGAAGAAGACAACATTGGTGCTGTTTTACTTGGTAAATCCGAAGGCATTAGGGAAGGCGATGCTGTAAAGCGCACAAAACGGATATCTTCGATTAAAGTTAATGAAAACATGATGGGCAGGGTTGTCAATACCCTTGGTGAGCCCATAGACGGCAAAGGCCCCATCAAAGGGGAAAGCATTGATTTGCCACTGGAACGCAAAGCACCCGAAGTGATTTACAGGCAACCCGTAAATGAACCATTACAGACTGGTATTAAGGCCATTGATTCAATGATTCCTATCGGGAGAGGCCAGCGCGAACTTATCATCGGCGACAGACAAACAGGAAAAACATCAATTTCCATTGATACCATCATCAACCAGCGGGAAAATTATGAAAAGGGAGAACCCGTTTATTGCATTTACGTGGCCATAGGCCAAAAAGGTTCTACTGTTGCCGGTATTGCTGCTACCCTGGAAAAATTCGGTGCCATGGATTATACCTGTATTGTGTCGGCTACAGCCTCTGATCCGGCAGCATTGCAGTTTTATGCCCCTTACGCCGGCGCCGCTATTGGTGAATATTATAGGGATACAGGACGCTCTGCACTCATTATTTATGATGACCTTTCCAAACAAGCCGTTTCGTATCGCGAAGTGTCTCTGTTGTTGAGAAGGCCCCCGGGACGTGAAGCCTATCCGGGAGATGTGTTTTACCTCCACTCACGCCTCCTCGAAAGGGCTGCCAAAATCATTGAAGCCGATGAGGTGGCTCAAAAAATGAACGACGTCCCTGAACCACTGCAAGGGAAAGTAAAAGGAGGCGGATCGCTTACCGCTTTACCAATTATCGAAACACAGGCAGGTGACGTATCTGCTTATATTCCCACCAACGTGATTTCCATCACAGACGGACAGATATTTCTTGATTCTGACCTGTTTAATTCAGGTGTACGTCCTGCCATTAATGTGGGAATCTCTGTATCACGCGTAGGAGGAAATGCCCAGGTGAAATCCATGAAAAAAATTGCCGCTCCGCTTAAAACAGCCCAGGCACAGTTCCGTGAATTGGAAGCTTTTGCCAAATTTGGTTCTGATCTCGATAAATCTACACTGGCTACCATTGATGCAGGACAGAAAAATGTACAGATGCTCATTCAGAAAGAACATAACCCAATGAAACTGTCCGATCAGATCGCCATTATTTTCTGCGGCGTAAATAAATTGTTCAAAAACATCCCTGAAGACAAGGTTTCCGATTTTGAAACAGATTACATTGAATACGTTAACAGCAAGCATAAAGATGCGCTGAAAGAATTGTCCGAAGGAAACATTACAGATGAAATAAAAGAAAAACTTACAGCAGCAGCCAAAGAGGTGTCTGCAAAATTTGAATATGAATAACATTGCTTATGGCCAATTTAAAGGACATACGAACCCGCATAAAATCAGTGAAATCTACACGGCAGATTACCAGTGCCATGAAAATGGTGTCTGCTGCCAAATTGCGGAAAGCTCAGAATCGCATTGAGCAACTCAGGCCATACGCTGAAAAACTGCAGCAAATATTATCTCACGTCAGCAAAAGCATGTCTGATGATAAAGATTTTATCTACGTCAAAGAAAGGGAAGTTAAAAAAGTGCTGATGGTGATAATCACTTCCAACAAAGGCTTGTGCGGAAGTTTTAATTCAAATGTGGTAAAAAAATCCCTGGCTTTTATCAGTGAACACTATTCGGATGCGGAAGTTGAGGTAATTACCATCGGAAAGAAAGCCAACGACATGATGAAAAAGCAGCAATATAAAATCGTACAGTCAGAAACCGACATCTTTGATAAGCTCAACTTTAATGAGGTAACTGAATTTGCTGACCAATTTATGGCATGGTTTGCTGACGGAACTTACGATAAAATTTTTACCGTTTATAACAGCTTCATCAATACCGTTACCCAGGAGGTAAAAACCGAACAATACCTGCCCATGGTTTTAGAATCCGGTGAAGATGATGAAGAAACCTACGATTATATCTTTGAACCGGATAAGGATACCATTACCAAAGAACTTATACCCAAATCATTAAGAACACAATTATTTAAGGATATTCTGGATTCCTTTGCTGCAGAACACGGCGCCCGGATGACAGCCATGCACCAAGCTACCGACAATGCTACTGAGTTGCTGGATGAAATTACATTGCAATACAACAAAGCACGACAAGCAACCATTACCAATGAGTTGCTTGAAATCACCAGCGGTGCTGATGCTTTGAAAGGATAATGTTCAATAGCATCAAAATAATTCAAAACTTAACATTCATGTAACATTACATAATCTATTGTTTTTTATGTTTGTTATTTACCAAAATTAAGAATAAATGGATTTTTATTTGCTTGTTGTTATTGTATTGTTTGCTTTGGCAATCACTGATTTAATAGTGGGGGTAAGCAATGATGCCGTTAATTTTCTCAATTCTGCCATAGGGGCAAAGGCAGCAAAATTGAACACCTTAATGATCTTAACTGCCATTGGAATTGTAATTGGTGCAGTATTTTCAGGTGGCATGATGGAAATTGCACGAAAAGGCATTTTTCATCCCGAGTATTTTTATTTTAATGAAATCATGTTCATTTTCCTGGCTGTAATGCTTACGGATATTATGCTGCTGGATACTTTTAACTCCCTGGGGCTGCCAACCTCAACAACCGTTTCTGTTGTATTTGAATTGCTCGGGGCTGCTGTTGGAATGTCAATCATTAAAATATATACCAATCCTGATGCTTTGGCTTTAGCTGAATACATCAATACATCCAAAGCTTTTGCCATTATTATGGGTATATTATTATCGGTAGTGGTGGCCTTTTCGGTAGGTGTACTTGTGCAATATTTGTCGCGCCTGTTGTTTTCTTTCAGGTATAACAATAGAATAAAATATTTTGGTTCCCTTTTTGGAGGGTTTGCCATCACTGCCATCACATTTTTCATGCTTATCAAAGGGGTGAAAAGTGCTTCTTTTATGACAGATGATGTCAAATTGTGGATCAGTAGCCATACACTGGTAATCCTTGTAGCCAGTTTTGCGTTTTGGACAATCATCATACAAATCCTCTATGCCTTGTTTAAAATCAATATATTACGCCTGGTGGTGCTGATTGGCACAATGGCCCTGGCTATGGCTTTTGCCAGCAACGACCTGGTGAACTTTATCGGTGTACCGTTAGCCGGGTTTGATTCATACTTGAACTTTACAAATTCAGGTGCTGAAGACCCGTCTGCGTTTTTGATGGAACGCTTGTCTCAGCCGGTAGAAGCAAAAACCTACATGCTGGTCATCGCCGGTATCATCATGGCTGCTACCTTGTGGTTGTCGAAAAAAGCCAGAAACGTGGTTAAAACCTCTGTTGACCTTTCAAGGCAGGGAGAGGGGGAAGAAAGATTTGGTGCCTCATTTCTTGCCAGAAGGCTTGTTGGCGGCAGCATTCGATTATCTAAAATTAACCATAAAATTTTGCCACAGAAGTGGCAAAGGACCATCAACAAACAATTTGAGCCAAATCCTGAAACGGATAAACTGCCTCCCGATAAGAAACCGGCATTTGATATGGTGCGTGCTGCTGTAAACCTTCTGGTTGCCAGTATTCTTATTGCAATTGGAACCTCATTTAAGCTACCATTGTCAACCACTTATGTTACTTTTATGGTGGCCATGGGAACATCCCTCTCAGATCGTGCATGGGGTAGAGAAAGTGCTGTGTACCGTATTACAGGAGTGTTGTCTGTCATTGCCGGTTGGTTTATTACCGCTTTTTCTGCTTTTACGTTGGCTTTTATTGTGGTGGTCATTCTTAATTATGGTGGTTTTGTGGCAGTGATCATTATCTCAATACTGGCTGCATTTTTGATATACAAGACATTCAGAAAACAAAAAACCAAAGATTCGGAAGCGGCTAAAAAAGAAGCCATATACAAAGGAGAGCGTTCTTTTGTTGATTGTTGCAGGGATAATGTAAGCATTACCTTAGGTGATATGCTTGATGCTTACAAAGAAAATATGAAAGCACTAATGGTATATGACAGGAAAGCGCTGAAGAAAAACATGAAGAGAATTAAAAAAATTAACTGTGAAAGCAAAATCCTGAAAGATGAACTGTATAAAACCATACAAAAACTGGAAGAAGAAGAAGTAGGTGTAAGTGTATATTATGTCCAGGTGCTTGATTATCTCAGGGAAGCGTCACACAGCTTATCTTATATCGGAGAGCCATCACTTATCCATGTTGAAAACAAACACAAAGAATTATCAAAAGCCCAGATTAAAGATTTAGAAAAACTTATACAGACATACCGGCCAATTCATGAGGCAGCGCGTGAAATGATCATGAAAGGGAGTTTTGATGCTGTTGATCATGTGAAAGATCAATTGGATTATTTATCCGATGTCATAGAAATAATTAAAAAAGACCAGCTTAAACGCATTAAAAAGAAAGAAGACAGTACCAAAGCCAGTGTATTGTTTATAAACCTCCTGCAGGAAAACAAATTGCTTGCTCTCAGTGTTGTCAATTTGCTCAAATCATACCGTGATTTCCGGGAATCACAATAAATATGTAATTGTGAACATGTTATTTATCCAGAGAGACAAATTTGTCATGTTGATTGCGTTATTTTTTTGTATCTTTAGGCGCTTGAAGACTTAAGTTGAATTGTAATGTTGTGTGATGATAAAACTTAAAAATTATACCCGTAAAATTCTGCTGACCGGTGGTGCCGGTTTTATTGGCAGCGCTACCGCAAAAAAGCTCATTCAGGATAAAGATAATTTTGTGGTGGTCGTTGATAATCTGAGCACAGGCCATATAGATAAGTTACCCAAAAATACCGAGAATTTCAGGTTTGTTAAATGTGACGTAAACAATTACAGGGACATGCTGGAAATAATGCTGGCATACAGTTTTGACTTTGTGTTTCTTTATGCAGCAGTTGTTGGTGTAAAACGAACTCAGGATCATCCAATCAACGTATTAAATGACATTAAAGGCATTGAAAACATATTAAATATTTCAAAAAACATGGGTGTTAAACGTGTGTTTTATGCATCTTCATCTGAAGTTTATGGTGAACCTGTTGAAATCCCCCAAAACGTTTATACTACCCCTTTAAATTCCAGGCTGCCTTATGCGATCGTTAAAAACCTTGGAGAAGCGTACTTGAAATCGTTCAATAAGGAATTTGGCATGGAATATACCATATTCCGGTTTTTCAACACCTATGGCCCTTTGCAATCCAAAGATTTTGTCATTACAAGGTTTGTAAAAATGGCTTTGCAAAATAAAGACATTACCATTTATGGCGACGGAAATCAAACCAGAACCTTTTGTTATATTGATGATAATGTGGATGCATGTGTGAAGATAGCCTACGACAACCTCTTTGTCAATGATGTTATTAACATAGGCCAATCAGTGGAAACACGCATCAAAGATTTGGCTAAACTTATCATTGATCTGACCGGGTCCTCATCCAAACTGGTGTATTTGCCTCCCCTTGAAGATGGGGATATGCTACGGCGATGCCCCGATAATACCATGATGAAAGAAGTGTTGGACAGAAATCTGATCAGCCTTAAAAAAGGGCTTAAAAAAATCCTTGATGAAGGGCTTTTTGAACTGGAACATTAAATCAGGATGACAGATATATTTACATTGCAAAAACTGGTTGAAGATGCAATACAAGAAATGCATTTTGACCGGCAACCGGATAATCTTTATAAACCCGTTTCTTATAGCCTTGCTGCCGGAGGAAAAAGATTGAGGCCTGTTTTGGTCCTTATGGCTTATGAATTATTTCACAGTGATATTGATAAAGCTTTAAAGCCTGCCATCGGAATAGAAGTGTTTCATAATTTTACCTTGCTCCATGATGATATTATGGATAAATCAGATACCCGCAGGGGAAAACCAAGTGTGCAGGCCAAATGGAATCCCAACGTTGCATTGTTGTCCGGTGATGCCATGTCAATCATTGCATCCGATCTCATTAACGAAGCGCCGCGCAATCAAAACAAGGTAACAAAAGCATTTACCCGTGCGGCTTTGGACGTGTGTGAAGGACAACAATACGACATGGACTTTGAATTACAAAAAGGCGTTGCTGAAGATGATTATTTAAACATGATAAAACTGAAAACAGCATCACTCATTGCCGTCAGCCTTAAAATTGGCGGTTTGATGGCTAATGCCCCGGATAAAGATGTGGAAAATCTGTATAACCTGGGGATATCCTTGGGTATGGGGTTCCAGTTGCAGGATGATTGGCTTGACTGTTATGGTGATCAGCGTAAATTTGGCAAACCAATAGGAAAAGACATCATCAACGGAAAAAAAACCTACCTGTGGATCCTGGCTGATAAGCTTGCCGGCAAAAAAGAAAAAACGGCACTGAATAGTGTAATGGAAAATGATAAAATCAGCAAAAAGGAAAAAATTCACGCTGTGATTTCCTTGTATGATCAAATCAATGTACCAACGCTTACCCTGCAAAAGATCAACACGTATTTTGATGAAGCTGCAAACCTGATTGACAAATTGGATGTGGCTACAGAAAGAAAATATGAGTTAATAGAATTCCTTAGTCAGTTAAATTCAAGAGATTTTTAATGTGCTTATGAATAATCTCTTCGCGCTTGGCTAGTGTTAGATTGTTTTTTTACGAGAAAGTTGCTTTTGTTTTATCAGAATATTTTTACATTTGTGATGTTGTGTAATTTATTTTAAAAAAAGAAAAATGGCTAATAAACTTACAGGTGAAATTGTTCAGATCATAGGCCCTGTTGTGGATGTTATGTTTGACAACAAAGAGGATAAACTTCCCAACATCTATGATTCACTTGAAATAGAGCGTGATAACGGTGATGTCCTTGTGCTGGAGTGTCAGCAGCATATAGGCGAAAGTACCGTGCGTGCCATTGCTATGGACTCAACTGATGGCCTTTACAGGGGGGTGAAAGTTACAACCGATGGCAATCCCATCAAAATGCCTCATGGCGACCAGGTCAAAGGACGTCTGATGAATGTGGTGGGAAAAAGCATTGATGGCATGAAATCCCTGGACAATACTGATGGACATCCCATCCATATTGATTCTCCCGGATTTGATGAGCTTTCTACTTCCACAGAAGTTTTCTATACCGGAATTAAAGTTATTGACCTCATTGAACCGTATGCCAAAGGTGGAAAAATTGGTTTGTTTGGCGGTGCCGGTGTTGGAAAAACCGTTTTGCTGCAGGAGCTTATCAACAACATTGCCATAGGGTATGAAGGCTTGTCAGTTTTTGCAGGAGTGGGAGAAAGAACACGCGAAGGCAATGACCTCTTGCGTGAAATGATTGAAGCCGATATTGTTAAATATGGAGATAAATTTAATAAATCCCTGGAAAAAGGAGGATGGGACCTGTCAGAAGTGGATTATGAAAAATTGAAGGATTCAAAACTGGCAATGGTATTCGGTCAGATGAATGAACCTCCAGGGGCACGTGCCCGCGTTGCCCTTTCTGGTTTAACAATAGCCGAATCATTCCGCAAAGGCGACGCAGAAGACAGCCAAGGTAAAGATATCCTGTTTTTTGTGGATAATATATTCCGCTTTACACAAGCCGGGTCTGAAGTGTCATCCTTACTTGGACGTATGCCCTCTGCTGTAGGATACCAGCCTACCCTGGCATCAGAAATGGGCGAATTGCAGGAACGGATTACATCCACAAAACACGGGTCAATTACCTCTGTTCAGGCTATTTATGTGCCTGCTGATGACCTTACCGACCCTGCGCCCGCAACTACCTTTTCACACCTCGATGCAACAACCGTGCTTAGCCGTAAGATTTCAGAGCTTGGTATTTATCCTGCTGTTGACCCGCTTGATTCCTCTTCACGCATCCTCACCTCTGAAATTGTCGGGGATGAACATTATGATACCGCACAGGAGGTAATTCAAATCCTGCAACGAAACAAAGAACTGCAGGATATCATCGCCATACTGGGAATGGAAGAACTCTCTGAGGAGGATAAGCTTACCGTACATCGTGCCAGGAGAATCCAGCGTTTCCTTTCTCAACCTTTCCATGTTGCTGAAGCGTTTACCGGTATCCCCGGAGAATTTGTGAAAATCGAAGATACAATTAAAGGCTTTAAAATGATCCTCAACGGAGAAGTCGATAAATATCCCGAAGCGGCTTTTCTCCTTGTAGGGACCATTGAACAGGCAATTGAAAAAGGTGAAAAAATGCTTGAAGAAAACAAATAATCACTATGTTACTCGAAATCATAACTCCGGAAAAATCAATATTCAAAGGCGAAGTGAAAATGGTACAGGTACCAGGCTCCAAATCACCTTTTCAGATGCTGCACAATCACGCTCCCATTATTTCTACACTTGAAAAAGGCAAAGTACGGATAGTGAAAACCAACGATAAAGAAGAATTTTTCGAGGTAACCGGTGGTGTCATCGAAAACCACCACAACAACATTAAAATATTGATTGAGCAGTAAGCAAAGTCGCTTCTTTGATGTGTGTTTTGGCTTGAAATCCAATGTTCTTTTGGTTTTATTTACACAATCCGGACTTCTTTGTTAGTTAAATAAATACCATCAGTTATAATAGACTACACCGCAGGTATAAATCTAATTGTTTGTCTTTTAAATATTTCTATATTGCAAGCCAACAAAATATCATTGTCATGAAAAAATTATTAATTGTTACCGGAATGCTATGTCTTTTTATGATGGCAACTGCACAAACAAAAGAACCAAGAAGCGTTAAACTGAAAAACCACGAAAACTCTAAGAACGTCAGGTCTGAATGGGCAATGGCATCAGGATTTACTACCATCACCGATATTAATGGTGTGGATCACAACATTCAATCCGACCTTGATGCAGGAAAATATGTCATCGTGGATGTTTCTGCCACATGGTGCGGGCCTTGCTGGAGCCTTCATCAATCCGGTGTATTTGAAGACCTTTGGAATGATTATGGCCCGGATGGTACTGATGAATTGATGATGTACTGGATTGAAACTGATGGAAGTACGACCATTGATGATATTGAAGGTAATACATCAGAAAGCCAGGGAGATTTTACCAATGGAGGTGATTTTCCTGTCCCCATCATTAATGATGGAAGTGCTGCGCAATCATTCAGCGAACTATCCACAGGTTATGTGCCGGAAGTATATATGATTTGTCCTTCAGGAAGCTATAAAATCATTACCGAAGAGGCCTGGGATGGAGCCACCCAGGTGTACAATACAATCAATTCATGCCCCGATCAAAACAATGATATGGAAGTTGACGGGATAAGTTATACCATTGGAGCCGGCTGTACTATGGGTGACAGTGAATCCATCAGTGTCGATGTTACAAATATAGGGCTGGATAACGTGACAGGCCTTGAAGTATCCTATGCAATTGACGGCGGAACACCTGTAACCGAAAACATCACTGACGCCATTGAACCTATGGAGACATTCACATACACATTTACCCAAACGGCTGATTTTTCACAACTGGCAACCTATGAAGTTGTTGCATCGGTAAATTGGCCTGAAGACAACAATCCATCCAACAACGATAAATCAGCATACATTGTCTCTGGCGATGCCCAACTTGAGCTTGATCTTGTTTTCGATAATTATTCCAGTGAAACAAGCTGGGACCTTGTGGATGATCTTAGCGGCAATACCATTGCAGAATCCCCGGATTATACCAATGCAGGTGCTGGTATTTCTGAAAGTTTTTGCCTGATGAGTACGCATTGCTACACCTTTACTATCTATGATGAATATGGCGATGGCATTTGCTGCAGTTATGGCAATGGTTCTTACACCCTTACACTTGATGGCACTGAAATCGCAACGGGTGGTAATTTTAATTATTCCGAAGCCACTCCCATTGAAGCACAACCTGATATGGAATTAAATGATATCACGGTTTGTACAGGTGAGGAAATAACCTGGGATACCACTGGTAATGGTGATTATTCACATGTTCCGGGAGATATTGATAACAGCACCGTCGGAGAAACAACCGTAACATATTTAAACAATGATGGAACCTCTTGTGAAGTCATAACATCTTTTGTAGTTTCTGTTGTGGATGCAACCATAGACATTACTGCTGATGATATTTCCGTTTGTCAGGGTGAAGAGGTTGTTTTTCCGGATGGAAACGGAACATTTGATCCCCCGGAAGTGGATAATACCGTGCCCGGAACAACCACTGTAACCTATCAAATCAACACAGGCATGTCTTGTGAAAATTCAACCACATTTGATGTTACCGTTAATCCCCTTCCCACAGTGGATATTGCATGTGATGATTTGGAATATTGCATCAATGATGAAATTTCATTGCCATCAGGTTCCGGGACATTTGATCCGTCAACTGTGGACAACAGCGTGGGAGGAACCACTTCCGTAAGTTATACCACAGCGGCGTCTGGTGAAGGCTGTGTGAACACATGCGATTTTAATGTCACGGTATATGATAACATCATGGATATCACCCCTGAAGACATCACGGTATGCCAGGGCGAAACCATTGAATTTCCTTCTGGAAACGGGGTCTTCGATCCTGCAACAGTGGACAATTCGACGCCCGGATCAACAACAGTAACTTATTACCTGGCTCAGGGTACTGACTGTGAAAATTCAACTTCTTTTGATGTTATCGTGCTGGAAACGCCTGATGCTTTGGTTCAGCTTAGTGATGATTTTGTATTGTCAACAACAGCCGATGTTGATCTGCAATGGTATTTTGACGATGAGCCGATTGACGGCGCCACTGATTCAACATACACATGTACCGAGAACGGGGATTACTATCTCGTTGTTACAGCTGATAACGGCTGTTCAACACAATCTAGTCAAATTACTGTCCAGGGGCTCAATATTGATGACCCGGGAGTGATCAACTTCGGTATTTATCCCAACCCGGCTGACAATAATATCTTTGTTGAATTGCCTGTACATTCAGCGCAGCTTAGTGTTTACGATATTACCGGCAAAAAAGTGTTGAGTAAAAAAGACTTTTCAGGTGGTATGGTTGATATCGCCGGATTATATGCCGGAGTCTATTTCGTTGAAGTAAATACCGGCGGCGTATCCGGAATGAAAAAACTGATTGTGAAATAATTTAAACCTTAATGTTGTTTTTTGGTAAAGCTTCAATGTCAGGAATGGCATTGAAGCTTTATTTGTTTGGGGTGTAGTATTTGTGGGTTTGCAGTAGAAATATTTTTTGTAAAATCATTTCTAATTAAATATTTGTGTATTTTTATATGCTTTTTGGTGCGATATCTAAGAACGTAATCAAAAACTAAAAATGAAAACATGTATATGACTAAAATATTAACCAACTAAAATTTAATCTCATGAAAAAAACAATGTTTATCGCTTTTATGATGTGTATTTGCGCTTTGTTGAATGCACAATCTGTTATTGTACTTCACAGCACCGATACAACTGCTGTTTTTACAGGAAACACAGCCTTTGATGATGCTTATTCCCTTGCCGAAACCGGCGATACGCTCTATCTTTCGGGTGGCGGATTTACGGCACCATCCGAATTTGAAAAAGGAT
>CAZTNS010000010.1:0-36747 GCA_964615585.1 uncultured Bacteroidales bacterium
TTATTAATATGAAAAATTGATTTTTTTGTAATAATCCGGTATCGTTAATTTTATGATTTAACCACCAAACATGGTTTGTATTTCTTCTGCAGTTTTTAATTCGTAATCATCGGGGATGGTGAATTTAGAAGATTTTACTTTCTCTTCTTTTACTTCTGTTGCTTTATACGTCATGATCATACCTTGTTGTTCTGTGGTGTACTCAAGCAACACTCCTTTAACACCATTGAATTGTCCTGCCCAGTTGTGGTCAGCCTCAAGAGATATTTCATCTGTTACATATCCGGAAAAAATATTGTCTTCAAGTTCTACTTCTACCTTTTTCGCAGTGTAACCAAGGATTTCTTTAGTTTCTCCTGTTTCCCTTACTTCGGGATCGCCCATTTCCTCCATGGCTTCTTCCATTTCTTCCTTGTCCTGTTTGTAAGCAATTTTTTGACCCATCATATCCATAAGAATGATCACTTCTTTGTTTGCAGAATTTATGATCTGGTACATGGAAAACATAGCTGTTTCCTGTTCTTTTCGCAATTTTGAACCTTTATAATAGTCTTTGACAGATGTGGGTAATTGCGCCCGGGATGCTTCGTCAATGTCACCCTCATATTCTATGTTATACTTAATATGACCTTCAAAGCTGTCACTGCCGCCTTGAAATACAGAACAACCTGATAACGACATGACCAGGATGGCAACAAATAAATAACTCAGTTTTTTCATAGCTAAATAATTAAGTGTTTGTAAACAATTTATTTTTTATATTGAACAAAGATAGAAATAATAAATTTCCTGCGTTCATAAATCGTGAATATTTTATTTGGAATCATATTTCACATCTTAAATTGGTTGGCGTAATGCAAGGTTAGAAAATGTTTTTATGGTTTTGCCCGACACTATAAATGAATTTAAAACGTATGCAAGATGCGAAAACCACTTCGGGCTTTAAGAAAAGTTTAATTATTTAACAAAAAACCGCTATATTTATAATTTATGATAAATAGTTGCTTAGCTTTGCAACCCAATTTTAAAATACAGAAAGAATTATATGTTATCAAAACTCAGAAACATTGGCATTGCTGCCCATATAGATGCCGGAAAAACAACTGTAACCGAACGGATATTATTTCTTACAGGCATAAACCGCAAATTGGGGGAAACCCATGATGGCAAAGCAACGATGGATTTTATGAAACAGGAACAGGAAAGGGGTATTACCATTGCTTCTGCAGCTATAACAGCAACCTGGAACAACCATCAGATCAACATCATTGATACCCCCGGGCATGTGGATTTTACCATTGAGGTGGAACGTTCACTGCGTGTCATAGATGGCATGGTGGCTGTTTTTTGTTCCGTCGGTGGTGTGGAACCTCAAAGTGAAACCGTTTGGTACCAGGCCGACAGATATAAAGTGCCGCGCATTGCTTTTGTCAATAAAATGGATCGTACAGGCGCCGGATTTTTTGATGTTGTCGTGCAAATGAATGAACATTTGGATGCACATGCCATCCCTTTTCAAGTACCCATGGGAGCAGAAGATGATTTTAGAGGCATGATTGATATCATTGAAGGAAAAGCCTATGAGTTTGATCAAAAACAGCGTATTGAAATACCCATCCCTGAAGCATTTCAAGCCCAGTATGAAAAAGTGCGTTCCGAATTGGTTGAAAGGCTCAGTGATTTCAATGAAGAAATCATGGAATTGTATCTTGAAGATCAGGAAATACCAGTGCCATTGTTAAAACAGGCAGCCAGGGAAGCCAGCCTGAAATTGCTGATAACACCTGTTTTTTGTGGTGCCGCTTACAAAAACAAAGGCATTCAACTCCTGATGGATGCCGTTGTCGATTATTTGCCTTCGCCTGCAGATGTAGGTGCTGTGATAGGCACTGATGTGGATGATGACACAAAGACCCATCCGCGGTTGCCGTCCAAAAAAGAGCCCGTTTCGGCCCTGGCTTTTAAACTTGTCATTGATCCTTATGTTGGCCAGCAAACTTTTGTACGTATATATTCCGGTGTAATTAACAGTGGTGGGGAAATATACAACAGCACAAAAGGCAAAAAAGAAAGGGTAGGACGCTTGATGAAAATCAGGGCAAAAGAACGTGAAGAGGTAAAAAGTGCCGGCCCGGGTGAAATTGTGGCCTTAATTGGTATGAAAATTACTAAAACAGGGGATACACTATGTGATGCTGATAATCCGATTTACCTTGAAAACATCACAGTACCACCCCCTGTTATTGAGATGAAAATCAGCCCACGTTCACGCAAAGAACAGAGTAAACTTGGCGAAGCCCTTGTGAAACTGGCAAACGAAGACCCTTCTTTTAACGTGTATTTTGATGAAGAAACAGGGGAAAATGTCATTGCAGGCATGGGAGAACTTCACTTGGAAATCATTGTATCCCGGTTGAGAGATGAGTTTAACGTGGATGTAGAAGTGGGCGAACCATCAGTTGCTTACCGTGAAGCGATTACACAGGAAACAGAAGTGGAATACAGGTATGTTAAACAATCAGGCGGAAAAGGCCAGTTTGCACAAACGCTGCTCCGTATTGAACCGTATAAAGATGATGTTTACGAATTTGTTGACAGAATTAAAGGTGGTCGTATCCCTGCAGAATTTATCCCGTCTGTAGATAAAGGCATCCGTGAGACCATGGTTAAAGGCATTATGGCAGGTTTCCCCATTGAAAACGTCCGCGTTACTTTGCTTGACGGTAAATATCACCCCGTGGATTCATCAGACTTTGCATTTCAGACTTGTGCATCCATTTGTTTCAAGCAAGGATTCAATAAAGCTGACCCTATCCTTATGGAACCGATGATGAAAATTGAAATCAACACCCCTGACGAATACATTGGAGACATCGTGGGTAACATTAACCGGAGGCGGGGTAAAATTGATTCCATGCGACGCTACCGGAAAGGTTCGCAAAAACTGAATGGTATTGTTCCCTTATCTGAAATGTTCGGTTATTCATCCAGTTTGCGGAATATGTCCAGTGGCCGTGCCAATTATTCCATGGAATTCTATAAGTACATGGCTCTTTCGAAAGATATTCAGGAAAAAGTTCTTGATAAAATTCGTGAAGATAAGGAACAAAACACATAAACCTTATCCTCAGGATTTGTACTTGTTGACCTGACAACAGAGAATGACAATAGAATACGACGCCAATAATCCGGTAATGAATGTTTTGATTTACCGGATTATTAATTTGATTACAACAGGCCTGACTTTATGATTTAATCTCAAATAGTACATGCCGGCCGGTTGGTTTTCAAGATTGATTGTTTGTGTCTTACCGGAACCTGATGGGACAATTTTTTTAATTGTTCTACCATCTGGTGTTAAAACTTTATAATCCAATATATTGTGGATTACCTCATCGGGCATGTTCAGCATCAATTCAAATTTTCCATCTGATGGATTGGGTGAAACAGAGATAAAATTATCTGTCAGATAATCTTTTATGTCAAGTGTTACGCTAAGGGTTGCAGTTTCAAATGCGCACCCGTTGGCAAAATCAATCAGCACTGAATATTCACCTACGGCAGATACATTCAGAATGCTGTCGGTAGCTCCGGGTATCAGAGAACCATTGAGATACCACTGCCAGTCTATTCCTTCTGTTACATACAGCATTAGCTCGTCCTGTTGAATTTCTACCTCAGGGACATCAAGCATCTCTATATTCACAGGTTCGGACGGACAGTTCAATCCTTCTTCTCTCACGACAGATGTAAAATTCAATCCCCCACAGACATCTGCCACATCATATACCAGCTCAGATTGCTGAGGTTCGGTGATATTTTGTGAAGAACCAAGCAGAAGTTGTGCTGAAGTATTTTGCCCCCAGGCCAAAAGGCTTTTGTCATTCCGGAGAATATATGATGCTGATGGTGCGGCTGAAAGTTTGGTGATACCAACATATTGACCAACATGGACAGGTTTAGAAGTCATTCCTATATCAGGCACACCAAGTTGCCCGTAAGTATTGTTACCCATGGCATACAAGGAGCCGTTTTCATTGTAAACAATGCTATGATGTTTGCCGGCTGCTACATAACGAACGGCAGGAAGAGAAATCATTTCTGTTGGTTCAATCCTGTTATTCAGGTCAAGGAGTCCAAGTTGTCCGTTTCCGTTGGCTCCCCAACCGAACAATTTACCATCAGCATCAATTGCAAAATTATGGTTTGCACCACATACAATGCTTTGAATATTTTCCAGCCCGTCAATTACATGCGGTGAATTCAAAGGCTCTGTGTCTCCGGTACCAAGTTGCCCATAGTTGTTGTTCCCCCAAGCATATACATGTCCATTGTTATCCAGTGCCAAACTATGATTTTCGCCGGCAGCAAGAGATACAATTCCGGAAAGGGTATCTATAGCATTAGGAAAATTACTGGCTGCAAAATTCCCATAACCAAGTTGACCTTCATCATTTTTCCCCCAACTCATAACCGTGGAATCTTCGAGTATAGCCAGAGAATGATAATAACCTGTTGCAGCAGCTTTTACATTTGAAATCCCCGGTACCATTTCAGGCTGATAACTATGTGAATAAGAACCATTGCCGAGATTTCCATAATCATTATTTCCCCATGCCAACAGATTCCCCTGTGCATCCAATGCAAGGATAAATTGTCTGCCTGCGGATAGTGATGTGATTTCTGCTTCAGTTATTGCCTGTACCGGAACTTCAGATTGCGTTGAATTGCCTGTCCCGAGTTGTCCAAAATCGTTATTACCACCGGAGAATACAGCATTATCGGCACCATCAACATATTGTACGGAGTATTCACCACCCACGTTCGCTGTATAAGCGTCCTCGTTGGCTCCCGGTATAAGGTCTCCGTTGTGTAGCCACTGGTTGTTTTCTGGTGAACTGCTGTATAATACCACGGAATCAAAGCGGCAAAAGGTATAGGATTCAGGGGTAATTTCAGGTGGTGTAATCTGATTGAAATAAATGGTGGAACTCATTTCCGAACAGCCGGTTGTACTGTCAGAGCCAAGCACACTCAGTGTTATTCCGTCATCATCTATGGGAAAGGTGAAGATGCTATCGGTTGAAGCTGTCCCGGTTGATGCTCCTTCAAGGAAAAATTCATAAGTATCCGCTCCCTGTGCTGTGGCTGTAATGTCCTCCGTTCCGCAAATCCCTGAAGTGCCACTGGAAACGGATATTTCAGTATTAATACGATTTACCGTGATTGTGTAAGCTGTATCGGCGTCGCGAACACAAGCATCGTTATACCCTTTCATGTCAATAATTTGTCCATCAACAAATTCCGTTAATGTAAGTACAGAATCAGCAGAGGGTACACCTTGAGACAATCCGTCAACAAAAAATTCAAAGCTTTGAGCCCCTGTTGCATTAAATACCAGTGTATCATTGAGGCAAGCCCCACCACTGCTCAGGTTTGTTGTCAGTATGGGATCAGGAATCGGATTTATAGTGACTTCAATGCTGTTTGCTGATGTATCAGAGCAGATGTTCTGATAACCGACAGCAGAAATAACATCACCATCATTTAATGTTTCAGAAGTAAATTCCGAATCGGAAGAAGGACTGCCTTGTGAGATGCCGTTAACCAAAAACTCATATTCACTGGCTCCTGTTGCCAGTACGGTAATAAGATCACCTTCACAAACGGACAGTGCACTGCCTGCCGACAATGTCACATTTGGAAGATTATGCACTGTATAACTCAACACCTCCGTTGCCGCAGCAGTGCATCCATTACTTGTTCCTTCGAGTGTTAACTGGTCTAAGTTGCTGAGATCACTAATCTCAACACTGTTTTCTGTTGAAGGGGCACCCAGAGATTCCTCATTAAGAAAAAACTCATACATATCAGCACCACTACCTTCTGCAATCACGGTATCACCTTCACAAATTTCTACAGGGTCAGAGCTTGTCAGGCTAACTGAGGGATATGGTCTGACCTCAACTTCATAAACATCATCAGATTCAGCAAAACAACCATACTCAGATGTTGCACTCAGGCTTACCATATCTCCATTGTTGAGTGAACTGGTAACATAAGTATTGTCTGTAGTGGGGCCAAGCTGGCTGCTACCATTGACAAAGAATTCATATTGTTCAGCCCCGGAAGCAGTAAAAATAATTTCTTCACCATCACAAATACTTGTATCTGCATCTGAACAGATCATCAGAGGAACTGGTAGCGGATGAACAATTACCTCAAGGGAATCAGGCTCACATGCATTTGGTGTGCCGGAGACACTCACAAACTGCCCGTCAGTCAAAGAGTCAATTATAAACTGATTGTCTGACGATTCAGGTCCCACAGGGATACCATCAACATAAAACTGATAAATGGTATCTCCGCTGGCAGTGAATGTAATGTCATCACCGTCACATATTTCAAGTGTATCAGCACTAAGCTCAATATTGGGATAAACATTCAGGGTGATGTTGGTAGCTGTATCATAACAATCGCCTATACGACCTGCAAGCCCAATGATTTGCTGGTGTGATAAAGTATCACTTGTGATACTTTCATCTCCTGACCAGGTATCCAGGGCAACACTATCAATAAAAAAGAGATACTCAACTGCACCGGATCCTGTAAAGGTGATTTCCTCACCATCACAAATACTGTTATCACCATCATCACTTGTCAGAACGGCATTTGGAGATGGATTAACAGTGACACTAACAAAATCGCTGATGGAAGTGCAACCTTCAACACTGATTCCTTCAACAGTTACCAAATCTCCGTCAGATAAAATATCCGTGGCAAAGGTATTGTCAGCAGAGGCAACACCCTGAGGAACACCATCAATATGAAACAGATATTCTGATGCACCTCCAGCAGTAAAGCCGAGTGTTTCGCCATCACAAATTTCTGCAGGGTCAATATCGGCACTTAGGCTTACATCAGGGTTATCATAAACCCTGATAGTAAATTCATCCGAACTCCAGTCGCCACAACCGCTAGCTGTATCTTTGGCATATACCTGCACAAAAGCCGAGTCTGACAGGGAAGCATCCGAATATTCAGGGTTTGATGACATATTTGTAACAGCAGTATCATTTACATAAAACTGGTACTGATCTGCTCCGGAAGCTGTAAAGATAATTGTATCACCCTCACAAATCTCAGCACCCGAAGGTGAAACATTAACAGTGGCCTCGGGTAAAAGATTCACATTTGCGACAAGCGTATCACTAAACTCACTGCATCCATCAAGTATGGTTTCAACAAAAATTTCATCTCCATCCACAAGGCTGTCTGTTTCGTAATAATCAACGGTATCGCCAAGGTTAAGTGGCAGACCGTTGACATAGAAATTATAGTCAACCGTTTGGCTGCTGCTTGCTTCAAAGCTTACCATTTCTCCCGCACAAATTGTCAGGTTATTTGGTGTAGCAGAGATGTTGGCGGAATGTTCCACAAGGACCAGCGTATCAGTTTTAACATCAGAACAATGTGTAGTGGTATCGGTTGCCGTGAGTTGAATTTCATAACTACCCTGATTGGTAAAATAATATTCCAGATCAGTGGTATTCAGCGTATCGGTTCCATTAACTACCCATTCGAATCCCAGAGAATCCTGGGCGCCATAAATAGACTGGGAGGTATTTACAAAAGTAAGGTTATTCTCAACACAGGCAGGATAAGGCATATTGAAATCTGCAATGGCCGCTTCAGTGGGATCAAAAATCCAGTTTGTATTGTTTCCATTGTCAGTACTCAGCATAGCAACAGCAGATGGATTGATAACCATATCGCTTACCAAAAGTGAATATACAGTGTCCTGGTAAGTATTGGTTTTCTCGAAAGTATAGACATCACCACTTTGTGTGGATTTAAAACGTATTCTGTCATTACAGGTTCCGTATATTTGCAAGAGACTGTCGATTGTCTGTGTAGAACCGGCTTCTACCTGGATAGTTCCACCAGGAAAAACACTGAAATTATGAAATCCATTGGAACCGTATAATGACACAAGGTATTCATCTACCGGGGCGCCATCTTCGCTGGTAAATATTTGGAGGTCATAATACTGCTGGCCACCACCCTCAAAAAAGGCATTATCAAAATTGTTTTCAACCATACGGACAAGTGACGAATCGGCATGTAATGTCAATTCTGAACTTTGCTGCATTTCGAGATAAAATTCCACATCAATGGTTGAAGATTCAATATTGACAATTTTATCCGCATCTGAAACTGTCCGCAACACGGTTGTCATGATATTATTTTCGTTTGCATGGAAATGTCCCGAGATAACATTTAAGCCTGCCATATCCTGAAAATGAATGTCATTTTCCAGGAAAACAGTGTCATCAATATGATAGGGATTGCTAAAAAGATGAACACCAATATGAGCATCATTGGCTGTAAGGCTGGCATTTTGTCCGTCAGGCATAACCCTCAGCCCATGCTCAACATCCAGGAAATTATTGAGGGTGAGTGCATCCTGATACATCATTTCCACACTGTCGTGCAAAGTAAAGCCCGTTTTGCTTATCAGGTCCTTCTCAAACACAATATGTAGTGGTATGGAATCTGTATCCGACACATCAAAGAAATGACAATAAGCCAGTTTATCAATGATGATTGTATCGGTAGGTGCTGCAGCAAACTGTGTTGAATCAATAAATACCGTATCATTCAGTGTTGGAAGGCATGTGGCAGTAGCACCGCCAACCTCCCAGTTATTGACATCACTCCACTGGTTTGTGTTTCCGATCCAATAATAAGTTTTTCCTGCCAAAGAGCCTGTAAAATCCCATCCATTCACCATGCCGGATGAATCAGAAGCAATGGCTTCATAATAAACAGCGCCGGTTGTATCGGCAGTTACATTGCTTAGTTGAACAGATGACACCTGTAGTGTATCGTATCCGGTTTTTACAATTTGTGCTGTATCAACGACACTGGTGCTGCTGATGGTAATTTGTTCCTGGCAGTTTCCGTTGGCAACAAGCGAATCGGTTTGGGTTATAGTAAGCGGTTCGAGCCATAGCACATTCCCGGGTTGCAGGGAAATCAAATGGAAATTATTGCTGCCGGACAGTTCGGCTTCTTCAGACAATACAAACAAATCATGATAGCTTAAGTCGCCACCTTCAAATTTTTGCAGCAGATTTGAGCCGTTTTGCAGTGTAACCGAAGAGCTGTCTGCATCAAAAATGAGGTTTGTCGGGTTAAGCGTCCATACTTCATTATCACCGGTAAGGGTAACATCGGCTTTTTTCATGTCAAGCCCGCGTGTGTTATCGGTTTCTGTAAAAAAATGTGAACATGAAATACTCTTGTTCTCCATGATGAGATTTCCTTTGTTCAGGATGATGTCTCTATTTGAGATTAGTCCGTCTTTGAATTGCCAACTTGCATCACCATCGAAAATCAGCTTTGAATTCAGGATAACACCGTGTGTATATACATAGAAGGTGTCTGTTGGTTGGCTTGTTGAGAATAAGATATCACCGTCATAATCAGCCTGCAGATTAGCATTGAGTTCAAGGCTGTCCTGCACGTTCAAATCAGCATTGCCATACCATGTCACATTGTTTGTCACCTCCTGCCAGGTAACAGATTTACTGTAAGCCGTTTCTGTCAATTTTACGGTATCCCCGTTTACAAATGAAGCATCATCAAAAACAACAAGGCTTTCCGGATTTGGCACACAGGTTTGAGGTGTTCCGCCAGAAACAGAAGCCCAGTTGGTGGCATCATGCCAGTAGCCTGTATTGCCTACCCAGTAGAGGGTGTCATTTTGTGCGGGATTATTGATTGTCCAGCCATCAGCAGCACCTTCAGCGTATGAGTTGTTGGCAGTAAAGGTAGCTGATTGCGCCTTTACAAATCCTATTTTCAGATATTCTGTGGTAACAGCATCAGAGGCCTGTATAACCGGCAACTGATTAACACAATTATCTTCTGGCCACTGATAAATATCATCAGAGCAATAGGTTCTGATGTGGATATATTCTCCACATGTACCATTGGCTTCAAGACCATTAACATGAATGGTTTTGCCTTGTTTTAAAATAAAAGCTGAACCTGGCACCAGTTTCAAGCTGTCTGTGGTAACCGAAGATTGAACAAAAATATCCTGTGCATCAGCAACTGTGAATTTTGAAAAAGAGGCATTCATATTTCCTGAATTATACAGGTATTCACTGCCACCATTGAAACTAATTTCTGCATTTGAAGCATTTAATGTCAGGCCGTTTCCATCAACTTCGAAAGCGCTGAGAATCAGTTCTGAACTGCCCAAATCAATTGTTCTTCCGAGAGAAGTGTTTGAGCTAAGTGTATCACAGACCAGGTCAAATCCATTGCTGTAAAAGCTGCCGGAATAATCAAAAAAGATGTTACCGGTGGTTTTGACTGGCCCCTGCATGAATAATTTTTTATTGCCATTCATTTTCACATCCAAAGCTGTCAGGTTATCGGAAAAAGAGATATAACAAGAATCGGATGACTGCAGATTCATAAAAAGAATGGCATTCAGTGAAGACACATCCATATTATCATGTAGAAAAAACGACTGGTTACATCTGATGGTATCAGCATTGATAATGGAAGGTGTTCCGGTGATATTTTCAGGTGTATCTTGATTACCGTTAAAGGCTTTAAATTTCAACTCTTCATTGTTTGGATCAAGTTCCCCATCAAGCAAATAAAGTGTATGTTGTGGCATGTCTAAACCTGAAGGCAGACTCATATTTCCATCAGGCATATCAATATGGACATCCCCTTTGATTTGTTTCCCGGCAGTTTCGAAAGAAGCAGAACTTGAAGAAGGTGCCGTAAATATCGTTACCCCGAAATGATTATATGACAGGTTGCTGCTAAGCGTTAAATTTTGTTGTATCACGATGGTATCTGACGACTGAGATAAAAACTCAGATGGTTCTGCCCCTGCCCAACTGATTGACATAACACTTACAAAGCTTGTGTCCAATGCCACCAGTTGATCAGGTTCTGTAAATGAATTGGCATCGAAAAACACATGATCTCCAGCTCCGGGTACATTTGTATGCATATCAAGTGTGTCACCGGAGCTTTTTGCCCAATGATTTTCATAATCGGTCCAGTCTCCCTCATTATTTACCCAGTAGTAATTATCTGCATGTAGACAATACCCTAAAAGAAGTAGTAGTGTTACTGTAAATAGTCTTTTTTTCATAATGTTTTCCAAAAAAGTGTTATTTCCAAAAAAGTGTTGATATAATTATTTTTCAAAAATAGGTATTTTTTTTTAAAGTTTAAATTTATTTATTGTATTTTTGCAAAAGATTAAAAGAAGAAGAAGAATAAGTTTTAGTTTAAAAGATGTTTATTAATTTTGCAAAAGTTAATTAATCATAGCTAATTTCATGAAAAGCCAAAAATTATTGTTTATCGTAGTGCTTACCCTGATATTTAATTCGGAGGCGGTATTTGCGCAAGATGCTCATAAGGATTCAGTTGCCTATTCTGATTTTGCCAATAAAGACCTTCAAAAAAAGGAAAGCAGTTTCAAAAACACAAGCATCACCATCAGATTACCGAGGCACTTTAAAGAATTCAGCAACGAGTCATTAGGTGGGTACATGCATACCGGAACAGCCTCAAGTATTGTTGCGTATGAGATGGAACAAACACCCTATGTACTTACCTCAGATACTTTATCCCAGGATCAGCTTACCGGGCAAGAAGCGAAACTTGTTGGACAAGAGGAGAGTAAAACTTACGATGGAAAACAGGCAAAATTCTATTTTGTTGAATTTGAGACTAAGGATGTAGAGGTTATACGAATTATGTTTTTCACAGGAAATTACAATAAAACGGTATTTTTACAAGCCAATTATCCCAAAGGATTTGATTCTTTATTAAGAAAAGTTATCATGGAAAGTTTCCGGACAGTAAAATTCCAGTAACAATGAAAAAACTAAAAATCTATACTTTATTTATTCTCCTTCTGATTAGCAGCGTGGGATTAAGTCAAACAACAACGACACCCTACCCCACTCTTTATGAAACCGATGGGCAGAATCTCTGGCAACCGGGAACAAGCGGTATTTTTGAAGTAAACAACGAGTTTTTTGGATTCGATTGGAGCGAGGGTGGCACTTTTGGTGGCATCACCAGCGTTGCAGGACAAAATTTTGGTGGGGAGGTAACGGCAGGGACCTGGGGAGAAATGGGCTCCGGTATTACCATCAATTTTGGAACGGAAACAATTTCTATTGATTATGATGCCACCATGAATATTGAACATCCCTCAATACAATCTTTTCAGGCAGGCGATGAAATAGTATTACGCACCGACTGGATTCCCGATAATGGTAATTCGGAAATGGCTCCTTCCACCTATGAAATTGATGCCAGCCTCTGGCTCGAAATGGGACTTGGATTTAACATGAGTGCAGAATTGTGTGCTTTTGGATGTACTGATTTTGATATTTTTGACATCAACATGCCGGCAGAAACTTATGATTTAGTGGCACTCAGCAGCACAGACGGCGTTACCTTACTTGATGGTATGATATATGAATCAGGGCCTGTTTTTCCCTATTCATACTCAGACCCGTGGGGCGTCATGAACCTGACATTGGACTTACCAAGCAATACCGGACCCAACTCAACAAACAATATTAGCAGCAATAATGCATTACACTACAGAAATTCATCGCATTATTTCGACATGTATTTTTCCATTCCGTCTTTTATTGGAGCATTAAACATCCCTTATGTTTCGGCCTTTTTTGCTAATCTAAGCAATTCCTGGTCATCAGGGCCGTTTTATCTTAACTATACCTTAATGGAAGCCGGATTTGGCCTTGGATTACACAACAAACAACACCTGACTCTTACGCCGGAAATGCATGGAAAACTGGATTTTCCAACAAAAATAGATTATAGAATTATTAATCCATCAAACGGAGCGGTTTTGGAAGCTGATTATGATTCTGTGATTAATTACATCCAGGGGCAGGAAATTCGTATTGATTTCCCGTGTCATTTTGATTTTATGGAAGTGGTACCTTCATTTTACATGGAAAACGAATTCAGAAATCATACCTACGACAGCATAGCCTTTGATTTTATTTTTGAGGCATTGACATTTAACATTGGCGTGGAATCAATGACAGTGGTTCCGGAGATTTGTGTCCCGGTATATTATCCCTGCGGTCCGTGGTACTGTCCTGTTTGTGACTGGTGTTATGATGGTGATGTTTGTACTCCTGCTGTTGTTTTTGATGGCTATGATGCCGGTTTTGGCCCATTGGTGGATTTACAACCAAACCTTTTTAATATTTCTTATGATTGGGTTGATAATACCTGGGAGATGCAGGGTTTTAACAGTTTTGAAAATCAAGACCCCATCACCCTTGAACCCAACAAATTCACCGTAGATGCAACCGGTGTGGATGTGCTGTGTTACGGTGAAAGTACAGGAGAGGCCACTGCCAATGTAACAAATGGAAGACCTCCTTATTTGTATCAATGGAGCAACGGCGTCAGTCATTCAACACATCAGGATAATCACACGGTTGATGATCTGGCAGCAGGCACTCATTATGTTTCTGTTTACGATGACAATGGATGTATGGAATTTGCTCCTGTTACCATCAATGAGCCCGAATATCCATTAAGCATTGAAGCAAATACGGTTGATTTAACTTGTTATAACAGTGATGATGGCAGCATTGATGTTACTACATCAGGAGGAACACCATCTTATGACTTTGCATGGTCGAACGGGGAAAGTATCGAATCTGTTCAAGGGCTGCAGGCAGGCACTTATACCCTTACAATAACAGATGACAACGGATGTACACTGACTGAAAGTTTTACCATTACTCAACCTGAACCACTTAACCTGAGTTTCAATACAACCGATGTGGAATGTATGGGAGATAATACCGGAACAGCTGAAGCAATTGTTACCGGTGGTATAACACCATACATTTATGATTGGTCGAACGGAGAAACGGGTAGTTTAATTGACAGCCTCAGCTCTGGTCATTACGATGTAACAGTAACAGATGAAAACGGATGTACCATTTCAGATGGTGTAGATATACTTGAGCCTGATAATCCGCTTGTTGTTACAGATAGCGTATCTGATGTACTTTGTTACGGGGAAAATTCCGGAAGTATTACCCTGGATATAACCGGCGGTACTGAGCCATATTCATGCGCATGGTACATAGTGGAAGAAGATATCTGGTTGAATGAAACTTCACATGTTCTGACAGACATTTATGCAGGAAATTATACTGTCATTGTTACTGATGCACAGGGTTGTGATGTTCAATTACATACATCAGTCAGCGAACCTCCTGCATTTGAATCTCAAGCCCTGGTTACGGACGTACTTTGTTTTGGAAATGCCAGTGGGGCTATTGAAATAAACCTGTCTGGAGGAACAGAGCCATATAGTTTTACCTGGTCAAATGGTGACACAACTCAAAACATCAACAACCTGGAGGCAGGAATGTATAGCCTCACCATTACCGATAACAATGGCTGTACATACCTGCAGGAAGCTGAAGTAACCCAACCTGACGCACCCATTACCAGTACGGTTAGTACCGAAGATGTTCGGTGCTATGGTGATTCCACCGGACAAATATCTGTAGAAACAACAGGGGGAACGTCTCCTTACACTTATGAATGGTCTAATGGATATGTTACAGATAGTCTGACTGATATCCCGGCTGGCATCTATTCTCTTACTGTTACAGACGCAAACAATTGTTTGCATTACACAGGTGGTGAAATTAATGAACCCGATGCACCATTAAGTATCAGCTACTCAACCTCAGATGTATCCTGCTTTGGGTACAGCGACGGGCACATTGAAATTAATGCTGAAGGCGGTACCATCCCCTACGCAATTATTTGGGATGACGATGAATATATTATGAACAATGAATTGTACAGGATACATGATATAAAAGCCGGCACCTACAATTTTTATCTTGTTGATGCCAATGATTGTAAGATATCCAACACTTTTACCATAGAAGAACCTGATGCCATAAACATTAGCTTTGATACCGGCGTTGTTTCCTGCTATGGGGGATCAGATGGATATGTAACCAGCTTAATTGAAGGTGGTACAGAACCATATGAATACAACTGGAGCAATGGCAGTAACGACCAAAATCTGACCAATGTGACAGCAGGAACTTATTACTTTACCCTTACTGACAATCAGTCATGTGAGCAGGATACCAGTGTTGAAGTTGAAACTTTCCCGGAAATTATCACAGAATATGTGGTGGAACCAAAATCTTGTAAAGATAAAGATGATGCATCTATTATGCTTAGCGTATCAGGGGGAACGGGCGATTTTGTTTATGAATGGACTACTGGAGATCATGCGCCAAACATCAATAAGTTGGCTTCCGGAAGTTATGGTGTTACTGTAACCGATGAAAATAACTGTGAGAAAATACTGGACATTCTGGTCCCTGATAATGATACAGAATGCCTTTATATCCCCAGTAGTTTTACCCCGAATGGTGATGGTTACAATGACACATGGGTAATCAGAAATATTGAAGCATATCCATCAGCTTTGGTACAGGTTTATGCTCAGGATGGCAGACTATTACTTGAAGCCAATGGAAATTATTCCCCATGGGATGGTCAGTACAATGGGAAAGATGTGCCTAGTGGTACCTATTATTATATTGTGAATTTGAATAATGGCGACGAACCCTATAAAGGTTCCCTTACAATTCTTAGATAATTATGAATTTTATGAAAAATTTAAACCTTAAATTGAGTTTTTTCTTAATTCTGATCCTTACAGGTATGACAACCGCAAAGGGTGTTGATAATGATAATCCCCCACCATGTCATACATTGGATATAACAGGGACAAACGTGAGCTGTAACGGAGGAAGTGATGGCAGTGCTACAATTACCATCAATAATATCAGTTCCGACTACAGTATTACCTGGTCAACAGGAGAAACAGGCGTGGAAACCATAAACAACCTTTCAGCCGGTTATTACGATGTGGAAGTGCTTGATAATTTGACAGGTTGTTCACGTATGGCCATTATCAACATTACAGAACCCGATCCATTATCAGGAAGCCTGAGTCCGACACATGTTAATTGTTATGGCGATGCTACAGGTGAGCTTGACCTTACTATCAGCGGGGGAACTGAGGGGTATGATTATTCATGGAGCAATGGAGAAGCAACAGAAGACATACAAAATCTTTCAGCCGGCACGTATAGTGTAACTATTAGTGATGACAACGGATGCAGTATCAGTTTATCAGGTGAAATAACACAACCATTTCAGCCACTGGGCAGCAGTATAGAGCATTCCCATATAAGTTGTCATGATGATTCTGACGCTTCCATTGACGTGGATGTATGGGGGGGTACGCCTGTTTATTCTTTTGAATGGAGCAATGGTAGTTTTTCACAAGACCTGACGAATATCCCTGCCGGAGATTATACGGTAAGTATCATCGACAATAACGGCTGTAGCATGACACAATCGGCAAGCATTGATAATCCGCCTGCACTGTCTCATACCAGCTATGCTACTGATAATGATTGTTACGGCGACACTGAAGGTACAGCAGGTGTGACTGTGAGCGGCGGTACTGAACCATACACCTACAACTGGGCAAACTCTGATTACATGCTCAGCTATAACACACCGGAAATTCAGAATCTCTTGGCGGATGATTATTTTCTTACGGTAACAGATGAACATGGTTGTTCCTTTACAGAGAATTTTGCAGTAATAAGCCCGGATGCCCTGTCAATTAGCATTAGCGGAACAGATGCCACATCCTTTGGAGCCTCCGACGGACAGATAGAACTAAGTGTTGATGGTGGAACCCCACCTTATACCTACAACTGGTCTAATGGGGTAAGCACTGAAAACAATCCGGATGTTCCTGCAGGAGAATACAGTGTTGAAGTTACCGACAACAATGGCTGCATTATTGAAGCAAGCATTACAATTAGCCAGCCCCTGTCACCCTTGGAATTTACTTATACAAAGAAAAACATCAGTTGTAGTGGCGGTTCAGACGGAAGCATTAATCTGCATCCAACAGGTGGGGTAAAACCTTATACCTATGAATGGTCAAACGGCAGTTCTCTTGATTATCTAACTGACCTGCAGGCAGGAACTTATATCTGCACATTATCGGATGCCAACAATACAGAATTTATAGACTCCATTGTCATAACAGAACCAGACCCGATATCTTTTTCATTTGAAAGCTCAGATATTTCATGTTTTGGTGGAAATGACGGATATATTGATATGACTATTTCCGGGGGTACGGAACCATACCGTTACCAGTGGTATGATCCTGATTACGCTCTGGCAGGAATTGAAGAAGATATTTATGATATCCGTGCCGGGGAATATATGCTTGAAGTTCGTGATACCAACAATTGCCGTAGTATTGTAACGGTAAGTCTTACCCAGCCTGCTCCAATTGAAGTCACACTTACAGGTTCAGATATTCAATGCCATGGTGACAGTACCGGAACAATCACAACTGCTGTTTCCGGTGGATCACCAGGATACAGTTATCAATGGTCAAACGGCAATACGGAGGCAAATCCGGTAAACCTGCCGGCGGGAGAATACAGACTGACTGTGACCGACAACCAGGGTTGTGAAGCATTTGACCAAATCACCTTATATGAACCATCACCCATTGTTATTGATTTATACAGTACTCCGGTTAGTTGCGAAGCCCAATCGGATGGTATGGTGACATCTGAAGTGACAGGTGGTAGTGGTGGTTATGAATATTTGTGGGATAACGGCTCAACGGATACTGAAATCAGCGATTTACCTGAAGGCTTTTACAGCCTTACTGTAACTGATGTTTTTGATTGTGCTGTCACAGATTCAATCATGGTGGATAAAAACGATATTGATTGTATTAACATACCTTCATCATTTACACCAAACGGAGATGGGTACAATGATACCTGGGTTATTCGCAACGCCTACTTATACTCTGAGTGCAAGTTGCAGGTATTTAATAAGTGGGGTACAATTGTTTATGAAACCACAGGTTATACCGATCCCTGGGATGGTAAATATCAAGGTAACATATTACCGGCAGGTACATACTATTACATTTTCAAAACTTCGCCGGATAGTGAAGAAAGAACAGGAACCCTAACCATTTTAAAATAAAAAAAAGAAACTGGTAATCATGAAAAAAAATTATACAGGTATGAAAAAATATGCGTTAATCATTGTTGTTATGTTTGCAGGTTTACAGATTTATGCCCAGCAAATGCCACTCCGCAGCCAGTATATGCTGGATTATTTTAGTTTAAATCCGGCAGTAGCAGGCAGTATGGATTATACCCCAATCAACTTAAGTGTAAGGCAGCAGTGGGTCGGTTTTGAAGGAGCCCCCTCATCCCAGTCTATCAATGCTCACACCTATATTGGTAGCAATGTAGGAATGGGTGCAGCGTTTTTCAATGAACTTGCAGGGCCTTCGCGACGCACAGGAATGTCCGTTTCATTTGCTTATCATCTGCAATTATCAAAGGATTTTTCACGGAAACTGTCTTTTGGCTTGTCTCCGGTATTTTATCAGCACTACATCAACACAGAAATGCTGACAACAGACGTAGAAGGTGATCCCGTGATTGAAGGCGGATTTGAAACCAAATTATCACCTGATGCCAACTTTGGAATGATGTTATCTGAAAAAAACAGCTATTTTGTGGGTTTGTCAATTTATAACCTGCTGGAGCTGCGTACTGACCTCTTTCAGGTAATGGATGACAACAACAATCCTGTTAAACGTACATTTTATTTAACGGGTGGATATATGTTCCATCTCAATGAAGAATTTGATTTACATCCATCTGCGCATATGCAGTATCAAATGAACTCCCTTTTTCAAGGTGAAATTGCACTCAGAGGTATTTATAACAACCTGATTGGTCTTGGTGTATCATACAGATACGAGGATGCCGTAGCCTATATGCTTTCTGTTAACCTCAACAACATCAGAATAGGATATTCTTATGATATGACAACATCCAACATAAAAAATCATGCTTTTGGTTCACATGAGTTTCATTTAACTTACAGGATTTTTGAAAGAGACAAAAGCAAAAAACCGAGCCTTGATGGTAATACCCCTATGTTTTATTAAAAAGTAAAAGTACTTGAATAAAATCTGATAATAATGCGCCTTGAAAAATTCTTATATGTATTGATTATTACGCTGTTGAGCAGTTTACATTGTTTCTCCCAGGATTCTAAGATCATTGAAATGATGAATGACGGCGAATATGAGGAAGTTGTCCAAATTTTAAGTACTGGAAAATCTTTGGAAAAAATGGAGCTTGGTAATTTATCTGCACTTGGCTTGTCTTATATTGAATTGAATAATTATACCGATGCGGAATTGGTATATCAGGAGATTACAAGCAGAAAAAATGCCAATATCAAAGATTATACGTATTATGGTGAAATTTTGTTCATCAATAAAAAATTTGACAAGGCCAAAGATGCGTTTAATACTTTCCTGGAAGCATATCCGGATAACAAAGATGCCCTGTTAAAAATACAGTCATGTGACTCTGTGAAAAAGTGGCAGAATTACAGCACTGACGTGACTATTGATAATATGGAAAACCTGAATACTCCCTACGAAGAAAAATCATCGTTGAGGATTGATGATAAAATGGTTTTTGTCAGTAACCGCATTCCCAAAGCCTACCGTAATAATCCGGATCTAAGCAAAAACGCACTGTTAGGCTACTTAATTATGAACGATAGCCTTGAAGTGTTTCAGGAAGATTTAATGAAGGATTATACATGTCAGGCAATGGATTACTGTGCTACAACTGACATGTTGGCTTTCACCCTGCGCAAAAAGAAAAAGTACATGGAGGAAGTAGAATTATCAAAAGCCCATATATACTTCCGCAATCTTAATGCTGAATCGGATAGCCTTATTCTTTTTACCTGGAATGATTGTCCGGAGGATATTAATATCGCACATCCTGCTTTTTCTGTTGACGGGAAACGTTTGTATTTCGCTTCTGACATGCCCGGAGGTCAAGGTGGCAATGACCTGTATTATTCTGATTATAAAAATGGAAAATGGTCTGAACCGGTAAACCTGGGGAAACACATCAACACTAACAGACATGAGGTTTACCCGGTGGCAGGCGGAGATACCGTACTCTATTATTCATCGGATGGTATGCCCGGGTACGGAAACCTGGATATATTCATGTCCGGAATACAAGGCGATAACTTTGGAAAACCTGTAAACTTGAAAGCACCGGTAAATTCCATCGGTAATGATTTTTCCTATTATAAAACCGATGAATACCGTGGCTATCTGACATCCAACAGGTCAAGCATGAGTAAAGGAATGAATGATCTTTTCAAACATGAACGTCCTGAACCGGTAATTGTAGAAAAAGAAGAAGAACCGGAAGAAGAACCGGAAGAAATTTTGGTATTCAATCCTGAAAACTTTAAGCCTCACCCTGTGTTTTTTGATATCAATAAAGCCGAAATTGATGAGGTTTTTTCAGCGGTTTTAAACCAGATTGCCGATACCCTAAAAACCTATGATGATATTTCCCTTTGTGTTATAGGACATTCAGGAACAAAAGGGCCTGTGCAATTCAGTGAAAAACTTGCTGGTGAACGTGCTGAGAACATAAAATCATATCTAATAAAAAAAGGTGTAGATAAGCACAGAATTACCACTAAAAATGCCGGTATTACAAAAGACCGCAATGTGGATGGAGTTGATTATCATGTGCAGATAGGCTCCTTAAAAGCAAGTGATGCAAAAAAATGGTATGCGGATAAACTTGAAAATAACTACAAAATCCATCGTTTTAAAAACGGAGAATATTCTGTTTATGCCGTCGGTAATTGCCGGAATAAAAAAGAAGCCCAAAAGTTGAAAGATACGATTGAAAGTGAATATGGATTGGAGTCATTGCTTGTAATTTGTTCTTCAAAAGATAAATTGCTGACAGATTGCTACTATGCTTTCAACCGCCGTGTGAGTTTTGAATGGAAATAGTCAAAACCGGCATTGTCTTCTGATGAGGTAGTTTTAATAGTCTTCATATATTATTTTTCCATCGTTGGAATTATTTTTTTTCTTTTAATCCATAAGATATTATTTTTGTGAATATGGAGCTTTTATTGGCATTTCTGTTTATTGCTTTGGGCATCTCATTTTTATGTTCACTTCTTGAAGCTGCTTTGTTAAGTGTTACACCAAGCTATATAAGTTTGTTGGTACAGCAGAAAAAAAGATATGGAAAAATCCTCGCCGGGTTCAAAGAAAGCATTGACCGTCCATTGGCAGCCATTCTTACGCTCAATACTTTTGCTCACACAATAGGAGCTGCCGGGGTGGGTACACAGGCACAAAAACTCTGGGGCGATGTATCGCTGTCCATTGTTTCTGTTGTTCTTACCTTACTTATTTTAGTTTTTTCTGAAATTATTCCCAAAACAGTGGGTGCAAATTACTGGAAAAATCTGGTTAAATTTACTGCATATACCCTGGTGGTGCTCATATACTCCCCTTTATATCCTATTATTTGGCTTAGTCAGATCATCACAAGGGTGTTCAAAAAACCGGATAAATCCAAAAATGAAATACGCCAGGAAGTACTGGCCATGGCAAAATACGGCGCCGAAACGGGTGCCCTGAAAATAAATGAAAGTAGAATTGTGGAAAACCTGATGCGTTTTCAGTTTATCCGAGCCCGGGATATTATGACCCCTAGGGTAATGATTAAATGCATTGATGAAAAAACCAGGGTGAAGGATTTTTACGATAAAATTGTGGACATTGGATTTTCAAGAATCCCGGTTTATAAAGAATCTTCAGAAAATATCACGGGTTATTTGCTCAAAGAAGATGTACTCTCGGAAATCATCAACAATAAAGATTCAAATAAGTGTATCTCAGAAATTAAGCGGGATATTCTTGTTGTCCCGGAAAGCACACCTGTATTCAAGCTGTATGAAAAAATGATAAATTCAAATGAAATGATTTCCCTGATTGTGGATGAATATGGCGTTACTGCCGGGTTAGTTACCATGGAAGACATCATTGAAACTATCCTCGGACTGGAAATTGTGGATGAAACCGATGACATTGAAGATTTGCAGAAATACGCAACAGAACGCTTGAAGAAAAGGATATGAAGCTTTTAATCACATCCTGCCTGGTATAATACAATATACCCGGAGGTTCAATTTTTAACACTGATTTTATTTACCCTTCGCTGATGCCTGCCTCCTTCAAACTCGCTGTTAAGAAACGTTTTGGCAATGCTAAGGGCTTTTTCAGCCGAAACAAATCTTGCAGGAATAGAGCATACATTGGCATTGTTGTGTTGACGCGCAAGGGCAGCAATTTCTTCATTCCAGCACAAAGCAGACCGAATGCCCTGGTGCTTGTTGGCTGTCATGCTGATGCCGTTTCCGCTGCCACAAAAGGTAAAACCCAGCTTACTTTCCCCGGATTCCACACTTTCGGCCAAAGGATGGGCATAATCAGGATAATCTGTACTCTTTTCCGAATCAGTGCCAAAATCTTTTACATCATACCCTGACTGATGCAAATAATGTTTGATGATTTCTTTTGTTTCATATCCGGCATGATCGGCTGCCAGAGCTATTTGCGATTTTTTCATAATACATGTTCGTTTTAATAAGGCCTTAAATAATGAACGCAATTTTATAAACCATGAAAATAAGAAAAATTGTTTAAATTCGTACCAAATTAAATTATTCGTATGCATTTTATTGCTATCATACCTGCTCGTTATGGGTCCACCCGTTTTCCGGGAAAACCCCTTGCTGATATCAACGGTAAAGCTATGATACAAAGGGTGTTTGAACAAGCTTCAAAATCCTTTGACACTGTTTTTGTTGCCACTGATGATAAACGTATTGCCCGGAAGGTGGATGATTTTGGGGGCAGATATATCATGACATCACGCAGGCATAAAAGTGGAACTGACCGTTGTGCCGAGGCAATTGAAATAATCCGTGACCTGGAAAAAAAAGATTTTGATGTTATTGTCAACGTGCAGGGTGATGAGCCGTTTGTACAGCCCGAACAGTTTGCCCAGATCAAAAAACCATTCAGATTTAAAAGAACCCAAATTGCTACCCTTGCTAAACCAATCATCAATCAGGATGATATTTTTAATCCCAACAAGCCAAAACTGATACTGAACAAAAAAAGGGAAGCCATATATTTTTCCCGTTCTCCAATCCCGTTTATCAGGGGAAAGCATCAGAAAAAATGGATTTCTCAACACCAATTTTATAAACACATCGGCTTGTATGCTTATCGCTATAAGGTGTTGAAAGAAATTGCAGCTTTAGAACGTACACCACTGGAAATCGTTGAATCTCTGGAACAATTGCGCTGGATCGAAAATAGTTATAAGATCCGTGTCGAAATGACTGAACATGAAGCGGTGTCTATTGATACAAAAAAAGACCTTGACCGCCTCGAACACATTGGACTGATTTAAATTATGCGTATTGCTGTTAATACAAGACTATTGCTCAAAAACAAACTCGAAGGCATAGGGTGGTTTTCGTATGAAAGCCTGAAGCGGATAGTGACTGCACACCCTGAACATGAATTTATTTTTATTTTCGACAGAAAGTACGATCCGGTTTTTGTTTTTGCAGATAACGTTATTCCGGTGGTGGCCAAACCTCCTGCACGACATCCTGTACTGTGGTGGTTATGGCTCGAATGTGTGATTCCTCGTGTGTTAAATAAGTATAAAGCGGATCTGTTTGTCAGCCCCGACGGGTTTTTATCCCTTCGCAGCAATGTTCCGTCACTGAATGTTATTCATGACATCAATTTTGAACATTATCCTGAACAACTTCCGTGGATGGTGTGTAAGTTTTACCGGTGGCATTTTCCTAAAGCGGCAAAAAAAGCCTGCAGGATTGGGACTGTATCGGAATATTCAAAACAGGACATTGCCTCTGTATATGATATCAGTACGCAAAAAATTGATGTGTATTATAATGGTGCCAACAGCTTGTATCAACCTGCCAGCGAAGGAAAAAAAGCATCCGTTCGACAGGAAATTACCGGCGGAAATCCCTATTTTATTTTTATAGGGGCATTAAATCCCAGGAAAAATGTTCCCGGGTTGCTGAAAGCTTTTGACAGATTTAAAAAAACAGATAAAAAAAACCATAAACTGGTTGTTGTGGGAGGTGCCATGCACCAGTCACATGCCATCAGTAAGACGATGAACCAAATGCAACATAAAAACGATGTGGTTTTTACCGGAAGGATGGATGTTGAAAAGCTTAGTGGTGTGATGGGAGCTGCACAGGCTTTGGTTTATGTCCCGTTTTTCGAAGGTTTTGGGATTCCCATTGTTGAAGCCATGAATGCCGAAGTTCCTGTTGTTTGCAGCAATTGTACATCCATGCCCGAAGTTGCCGGGGAGGCTGCCCTTTTGGTTGACCCATACAATACAGAAGAAATTGCATCTGCCATGCAGAACATTGCACAGAAAGATGATCTCCGAAAAAAACTGATTGAAAAAGGCCGTAAACAACGCATGAAATTCAGTTGGGACAAAACCGCTGAAAAGTTTTGGTTGTCAATAGAAAAATGCCTGCATGAAATTGAACAATGACAATATGTTTGACGGGAAAATAACTGCCGGATGCGATGAAGCCGGACGCGGTTGCCTTGCCGGGCCGGTTTTTGCCGCAGCGGTGATACTCCCGGATGGTTATACCAGTGAAGTGCTCAACGATTCCAAGCAACTTAATGAAAAAAAGCGGCTGATGATGCGGGAGGAAATTGAAGCAAAAGCACTTGCATGGGCAGTGGCCTTTGTTCCGCCAGCCGAAATTGATAAAATAAACATTTTGCATGCCTCCATTAAAGCCATGCACCTAGCCCTGGGTAAATTAAAACAAGTGCCGGAAGCGGTTCTGGTGGATGGCAACAAATTTTCACCCTGGGAGGATAAGCCCTTCCGTTGCATCGTTGGTGGCGATGGTAAAATTGCCAACATTGCTGCAGCAAGTATTTTAGCCAAAACCTACAGGGATGACTACATGGTGAAACTCCACCGGGAATTTCCTGTGTACGCATGGAATCACAACAAAGGATACCCGACAAAGTCACATCGTACAGGCATACAGGATGCCGGCATTTCTCCCCATCACCGGCGGAGCTTCCGCCTGACGGACACCCAGCAAAGAATTGATTTCCCACACAGTAAATAATCCGTATTTTTCGTTCAAAGCGTTTCTGTTTTTTATAATTTTGTCTGGATTTAAATGCACAAAAAAATGGTTGATATTAAGGCAAATATTCAGAAGCTACGCAACGAAATTCCGGAAAATGTCAAACTGATAATCGTTACCAAAACCAGAACAAATGAAGAAATCATGGAAGCTTATAATACAGGGGAGCGGGTTTTTGGCGAAAACAAGGTGCAGGAACTGATCGCAAAACAACCACAATTCCCCTCAGACATCAAATGGCACATGATTGGTCATCTGCAAACAAACAAAGTAAAATACATTGCCGCCTGGGTATCCATGATTGAAGCTGTGGATCGTATGAAATTGCTGCGGCACATCAATAAAGAAGCCAAAAAGAATGACAGGGTAATTCCATGCCTGCTGCAATTTCACATTGCCGATGAAGAGACAAAGTTCGGGTTAAGCCCGGAAGAAGCTGAAGAAATATTAAGCAGCAGCGAATTTCAGGAAATGGATCACGTAAAAATTTGTGGTGTGATGGGCATGGCAACATTTACCGGTGATATGGAAAAGGTAAGCAGTGAATTCCGGCACCTGAGCAATATCTTCGGGCAAATAAAAAAGCAGTTTTTCGCTGACGATAAGGATTTTCGTGAAATATCCATGGGGATGTCAAACGATTACAAAGTAGCGCTTAACGAAGGGACTACCATGCTGCGCATCGGAAGCACCATTTTCGGGCCACGTAAAACACACTGAATGGCCTTATTTCTAAACCATAACCCCGGGGATGCAGGAATAAGCATTTATGGCTTGCCCGGGAATGCTTCACTGAACGGTAAAAGCACCGGAAGAAACTTGCTTTATTAAAATTATGACGTAAATATTTATCATACATATGTCATAATTTAAAATAATAGGATATATTTGTGAAATAAGCCTGTAGTCAATATGTATATCCGGGGCAGTTTGATTTAACGAGTTGATCAGAATAAACTTCAATAAAAACAAATAATTATGTAAATATTGCTAACAAAAAGGAGAAAAACCATGAAAAAAGAAGGAATCATTTTAGGTTTAGCAGCCTTATTGTTTTTAACGGGTTGTAAAAAAGACGATGACGAAAATGGATTTTTGACAGTTAAGATGTCTAGCTGGAACAATTATATGAACAGCAGTAAAACGACCCTGGCTACTAAGGAAAATGGCGATACAATTACGCTTGATATCGTGGATATGAAAAAATTCAGATTTGATCTTAAAGTGACCACAGATGAAATTACTGCAGGTGTTCCTGATGATTTTGACTGGATAAGCATTTATGAATCAAATCAGACCTTGCTTGATAGTGAGAGGGATTTTCAATTTGAACTACCGGTAGGCAATTATCGGGGCATAGGTATCATGCAGGGAAACCAGCACCATTGGGTATGCAATTATGATGGTGACGTGATTGAAATTCCCAGCCTGAATAACGACGAGTTATCGGATGAAGCCATTATATATGATATTTTTGGTGAAAACGGATTGTTTGTATTGGATGAGAATGATTTATTGGAAGCCGCCTCAAACAATGAAAAATTAGGGACTTTTGAAATTTTACCCGGAAAAAATACCTCTGTGACCATTAGAATGAATCTTGCAACACTGGACTGGTATGACAATGATGGTGACGGCCAATGGAGTGAGGGAGATGATATTGGTAACTGGACATTACCGGAGGGAGTAACCACCATGGCAGACTTTATTGTTGAGTATGACTAACAATTATCTGTTCAATGGTTTGTTTTAGAATGAACAAGACAAAAAATTCTCAGCCCGGGATGGTTATTCTCCGGGCACGTAATGTTTGCCTTCGAGTGCCAGCTCATACCGCCTGCTTACTTCATTCCAGTCAATGACATCCATGAAAGCATCAATGTAACTACCGCGTTCATTTTTGTACTGCAGGTAATAAGCATGTTCCCACACATCAATTGCCAGCAGTGGATATCCCTGATTGTCACTTATGCTCATCAACGGGTTGTCCTGATTCGGGGTGCTGGTGATCAACAGCTCACCTGAGTCATCCATGATCAGCCATGCCCAGCCGCTACCAAACCGGCCTTTAGCTGCAGTACTGAATGCTTCAAAAAACGCATCCATACTGTCATAAGTTTCTTCTATCTCCGCTTTCAGATCGGCGGAAGGTTCTGTATCGTCAGGGGTCATGTTATCCCAGAAAACCCAGTGGTTATAGTATCCACCGGCATTGTTCCTGACGTCAGCATCGTAATTGTCAATTTCTGAAAAAATCTTTGCCAGGCTTTCACCCTCCGCTGAGGTGCCCTCAATGGCATTCAGGAATTTTTTGTAATACCCTTTGTGATGTTTCCCATAGTGTAATCTCATGATCTCAGCATCAATATGTGGCTCCAGCGAATCTGCTGCATAAGGTAAATCATCAAAATAATACACGCTTTCAGGAACACCCGCAGATGTTACGCTGATTTTTATTGTTTCCGGTTTGTCCTTATCTGGCAATTTTTTTGTTGCCTCTTCTTTTTCTCCTGTCTGGCAAGCTGCCAGCCCAAATATCATCATCGGGATTAATACATATTTCATGTGTTTCATAAGTTTATTTTTTATTTTCAATGGTCATATGGAACCTCCATTTTTTTCACAGCCGTTGTTCAATCGCATTCCGGAGAATAATCATCGGCGTGTTTGTTAATGCTTTTCTCATGGAGGTTTCATAACTTGTGATTTTTTATGATTCTTTTTCATTTGCCGTTTAGTTCACTTTTAAATTCAAAGGTATTCATGTTCTTCAACATTCCAAGATTTTAATATGTTTTTATTTCTGTGAACATCAAAAAAACAATGCGATCTTAAAACGAAACCACACAGCCTGTTTTAGCCTTTGACTGACGCGTATAAGACCTTATTTTTTATTGGGAGTTAAAGATAAAAAAAATATGTCAATACATCAGGATTATCTTTAAAGATTTATTCCCCATGATATTCTATAGCGTAAGGCCATGCATTTTCCTGCTGCTTTAAAAACCTGACTAAATCTTTCAAAACCTATGCTATAACATACATACACACAAATCTGTGATTATACAATGGGGGAACAAAAATCGATAAAAGCTGAAAAAATATTTTTTTTTGTCTTTTCCGGATAAGCTTTGTAATTAAAAATAAAGTACTAAATTTGCTGCATTAAAATCACAAAACAAGCCTGTCTGTCATGTTTGCCGGCGGTTAACATGCCTGAAACAAGCAGCCAGGAAAAAAAGAGTAAAGAGTGTGATTTTTGAATTGTAAAACAATTACAAATGCGTTAATAAATAAAAACAAGATGCGTAAATTTGACAACCGATTATCATGGTTGAAAAACAAAGATCAAAGCATTAACGGTTAATTAAAACATCGTGAATTAATGAATTCGATAATTAAACCATTAACTGACACATTTTGCAACGAAAGTGACAACAATGCCCGGAAAGCAGAGGCTAGCATTCTGAAGGAGGCGGAAGGAATAGCAATTGATGTAATAAGAAAAAAAATATAATAATTATGTCTTCTATCATTCTTAAAACAGCAACACGGATACTATTGCCTATCTTATTGTTGTTCTCCGTGTTTATGCTAATTCGTGGCCATCAGGAGCCCGGTGGTGGTTTTGTCGGTGGTTTGATAGCCTCGATGGCATTTGCATTATATACCATTGCCAATGGTATCAGCAAAGCCCGTAAAGTATTTCCGTTTAGACCCAATGTTTTCATTATTGCCGGGTTGTCTTTTGCATTGTTCAGTGGTATATTGTCTTTGTTTTCGGGCAATCCTGCATTTACAAGCATCTGGGGGTCTTTTGAGGTTCCTGTATTAGGCCCGCTCAGCACCCCGTTGCTTTTTGATATTGGGGTTTATTTGGTTGTTTTCGGTGTTTCTACAGGCATCATTTTTACTTTGAAATTAAAAAATGTATAAATGGAGTATTTATTAGCAATACTGATAGGTGGTTTATTTGCAGGTGCAATATATATGATACTGCGACGCAATATCATCAAATTGATCATCGGATTAATGTTGTTGGCGCATGCATGTAATTTATTGATTTTTACTATTTCTACAACCGTCAGAGGCAAAGCACCCCTGATAGAGGAAGGTGAAAAGCACATACAGGATGCAGTGGCGGATCCGATCCCTCAGGCACTTGTTCTTACGGCTATTGTTATTGGTTTTGGCGTATCAGCTTTTACCATCGTGCTTATAGAGCAGGTATTCCAGACAACGGGAACCGATGACTCTAAAGATTTAAATGTATATGATAAATAAAGTGGTGATGAGTAAGTAAAACAGGCTATGAACATAATATTGATTGCACCGATTTTATTTCCGTTATTTCTCGGATTGTTGACCCTGGCAACATGGAGAAAGCGACGGCTACAAGAAATGATTAACCTGACCGGATCATTTATTTTTCTGGCAATTGGCATTCTTCTGGTCAGGGAAGTTTTGCAAAACGGCATTTTACACACACAGGCAGGAAACTGGCCGGCCCCTTTCGGGATTTCGATTGTTGCCGATACTTTCAGCAGCATCATGGTACTAATTACCTGTGTCATGGCTTTTGCTACTTCATTGTATTCACTTTCTTCCATGAAAAGTAAGCAACGGAAATTGTCTGACATGAGGAAAAAAAGAAGACAGTTTGCTTATTATCCACTCCTGAATATTATGTATATGGGTATCTGCGGGGCTTTTTTAACCGGAGATTTGTTTAATATGTACGTTTGGTTTGAGGTAATGCTGATTTCTTCTTTTATGTTGTTATCCATCGATGGTACCAAAGCACAATTAGAAGGCACCTTCAAATATGTAACCATCAATCTTATTTCTTCCGCCTTTTTTCTTACAGGTATAGGTTTTTTATACGGCCTCACCGGTACGTTGAATATGGCAGATTTGGCTGTGAAAGTGGCTGAAATTGAAAACCAGTCACTGGTAACTTTAATTGCCATGTTTTTCCTGATCTGTTTTGGCATAAAGGCGGCTGTATTTCCTTTGTTTTTTTGGTTGCCGGCATCATATCACACCCCTCCAATCAGCATTGCGGCCATTTTTGCGGGAATGCTCACCAAAGTGGGGGTTTATTCTCTGATCCGGGTTTTTACCCTTATTTTTGTAAATGATGTCGGATATACACATACCATATTGTTGTGGATTGCCGGATTAACGATGTTTGTCGGGGTGCTTGGTGCCGCCTCTCAATATGATATGAGAAGAATCTTGTCTTTCCATATCATCAGCCAGATAGGATACATGATACTCGGTCTTGCTTTATATACACCATTGGCGGTAGCAGGTGGTATATTTTATATCATGCATCACATCATTGTAAAAGGTAATCTGTTCCTGGTTGCCGGATTAATCAACCGCCTGAAAGGCACTTTTGATATACGGAAAATTGGGGCATTGGTCAATGTTTATCCGCTCCTGGGCGTTATGTTTCTGATCCCTGCCTTATCACTTGCAGGCATGCCTCCCTTGTCAGGATTTTGGGCAAAATTCTTTGTTATCAAAGGGGGACTGCAAGTCGGGGAATATTTCCTGGTCGTAGTGGCTTTGGTTGTCGGACTCCTTACCCTTTATTCTATGATGAAAATATGGAATCAGGCTTTCTGGAAAAAAGACCCGGAACTTGTTGAGGACAAATCCGAGGTAGTACCCGGGTTGTTTTCTAAACACAATGTATTTATGACAATCCCGATTATATTTCTGGCTCTGATTACAATCACCATCGGGTTTTACCCTGAACCCTTTTTCCTGGTCGCAGAAAGGGCTGCGAATGAGCTTATGAACCCATCTATTTATATTGAAACAATATTAGGAAACACACCATAATATGAAAACATTTGTTTATAATATCTTGCTCACTTTTATATGGATAATGCTGACCATGAAGTTGACTCCTGTAAATTTCATTTTTGGATTTGTTGTCAGTTACTTTCTCTTGTGGTTTATAAACAGGAACAGCCAAAACAACGGTTATTTTAAATTATTGCCTAACATTATAGCATATTTGATCATTTTTGTCAAGGAGGTTATTTACGGGAGTTTTAAAATATTTTACGACATCATCACGCCAAAGCATTATATGAATCCCGGCATCATAGCGGTTCCGCTGGATGCCAAAACTGACATTGAAATTACCCTTTTGGCCAACAGCATTACCCTTACTCCTGGAACGACAAGCCTTGCTGTATCGGAAGATAAAAGCACCTTGTACGTTTACAGCGTTTATATTGATAAAAAAGATAAAGAAAAAACCGTCCAGGGCATTAAAAATGGATTGGAGCGAAAATTATTGGAGGTATCAAGATGCATTTAGAAACAATAATAACATATTTTGTTTTACCGGTGTTGAGCTTGTCTATGCTGCTCATCTTTATCCGGTTATTCAGAGGGCCGAGCCTGATAGATAAAGTAATTGCTCTCGATTTGCTGGTAATTGTCGGAATCGGGGCATTCTCTGCATACGCTATCCTGTATGAGCAATTCATGATTATAGACGTATCCTTGATACTCGCCATGATTGCTTTTTTGAGTACAGTTGCTTTTACTTATTACTACAAAAAAAATAAGAAGAATAAAAAACAATAATCATTATGATGACATTGACAGAATACCTTGTTTTATTTTTTCTCATCATCGGATCGTTATTTATCCTTGTTGCATCCATCGGCTTGCTTAAAATGCCTGATGTATATTTGCGTATGTCTGCTTCTACCATTGCCGGAACTTTTGGCGTTGCCTCCATGCTCGTTGGGGCAGCGATATATTTTGCAGATATCACCATTACATTGCATATAGCCGGGGTCATTGTCTTTTTAGTTCTTACTGTCCCCATTGGAGCTCATATGCTGGGAAAAAATGCCCATCTTATCGGATTGAAAATGTGGGATAAAACAGTGTGTGATGACCTTAAAGGTAAATTCAATGAAGAAACCAATACGTATGACGGTATAGAACAATAATTTTTAACAGAGAAATTATGCTTTCAATAATAATCATCGGATTTGTAGCGGCAATAATAGCGCCTTTTGTTCATAAGCAATGGCCAAAAATTTCCGGAGCGATACTTAGCTTCGTCCCAATATATATATTTGCTCATCTGTGTACTTTTATCCCGGCTGTTGCTCAGGGAGAGACTTTTTTATTGCAGCATACCTGGTTTCCTTCCATGGATGTCAATGTCAATTTTTTGATTGACGGCCTCAGCCTTACGTTTGCTTTTATCATCAGCGGCATTGGTGCTATTGTAGTCTATTATGCAAGCGGCTACCTTGCCGGACATAAGAAGCTGGCAAGATTCTACGGTTATCTGCTTTTCTTTATGACCTCAATGCTTGGGGTGGTATTGTCTGATAACATTTTTGCGCTTTTTATTTTCTGGGAACTAACCAGCATCAGCTCGTATTTACTCATTGGTTTTAATCATGAGGCTGAGCGTTCAAGATATGCTGCATTGCAAGCACTGTTGGTTACCGGTGGTGGTGGCCTTGCTATGCTTGCCGGATTATTGATGATGGGGCATATTGGTGGCAGCTATTCTGTTTCTGAATTGTTCAACCAATCATCTGCCATTGTTGGTCACCATCTTTACATCCCCATTATTATTCTTATTTTACTTGGTGCATTTACCAAATCTGCACAATGGCCTTTCCATTTTTGGTTACCCAATGCCATGGAAGCCCCGACACCGGTGAGTGCTTACCTGCATTCTGCTACCATGGTGAAAGCTGGTGTGTTTCTTATTGCACGATTTACACCTGTATTAGCAGGCCCGGAAATATGGCATATCATCCTTATTAGCTTCGGGGGACTTACCATGCTAATGAGTGCGGCGATGGCAGTAGGACAAAATGATTTGAAAAGAATTTTGGCCTATACCACCGTCAGTGCCCTGGGGATTATGGTATTTTTGCTAGGCATGGGCGGAGCTTACGCCATTACAGGTGCCATTACTTTTCTGGTGGTGCACTCCCTGTATAAAGGCGGTCTGTTTCTTGTGGCAGGTGCCATCGATCATGAAACCGGTACCCGGGACATCAGAAAATTATCAGGCTTAAGAAAATACCTGCCTTTTATTACCATTGGTGCTGTTTTGGCAGCATTCTCCTACGCAGGACTCCCGCCGTTTTTAGGTTTCATTGCCAAAGAACTGATATATGAATCCACTGCGCATTTTGTTATTAATCCTGTGTTTTTAACCAGCCTTGCTGTCCTTACCAACATGTTTCTTGTGGCAACAGCCATTATGGTGGGTATTAAACCTTTTTTCGGTAAATTTACCGAAACCCCCAAACATCCGCATAAGTCTCCGTTTTCATTGTGGGTTGGTCCCGTTTTGCTGGGATTGCTGGGACTTATATTCAGCGTTTTGCCTTTTCTGATAGATAACATTATCGGTCAGAGTGTTCTGGCCATAAGTCATGATCTTGGTGTTCACCTTTCTTTATGGCATGGCTTCAGTCCCATTCTTCTGTTAAGTTTGATTACGCTCCTGGGAGGTATCGGGGTGTATTCGCTTACCGGGTTCATTAAAAAACATGAATCACTGTTTAATACCCTTGATAAGTTTGGCCCCGAAGCTTTTTATAATGTTTTATTGAAAGGGCTTGTTTCTTTTTCTGAGAAACAAACCAGGTTTTTCCAAAGTGGCAGCCTGAAAAATTATGTATATTACATTCTCAGCTTTTTTATTGGCATCATTTTATTTACCATGCTTAAGAATCAGTTGCTCGGATTTATCAGCGTGGAATTTTCGGATATTTATTTCTATGAATTGCTCATCGTGGTTATCATGTTGCTGGCTGTCATCCTGGCCATTGTCTCGAAATATGTTATGGGGTCTGTGGCCGCGTTGGGTATTGTTGGTTTTGGCATTGCCCTTCTGTTTGCCTTTTTAAGTGCCCCTGATCTGGCGCTTACCCAGTTTTCGATCGAAACATTGACTGTCATTCTGCTTGTATTGGTGGTTTATAAAGTGCCTAAGATAAAAAGTGTGTCCTCATCAGGTGTGAAAACCAGGGATGCATTGATATCTGTACTCGCTGGGACAACGATAACAGCTGTGGTATTGATCGTGCTTAATAACCCCGCGGAAACCAAAATAAGCAGTTATTTCCTCGAAAATTCTTATATCATGGCTCACGGGCGCAATATTGTCAATGTCATTTTGGTGGATTTCAGGGCATTGGATACCATGGGAGAAATTACAGTGCTGTCCCTGGCTGCCATTGGTGTCTATACCCTTTTGAAATTCAGACACCGGAAAGCTTGATTGGTTACCGTAGAAAATCGACTCAGACACTGTAGATAAAGCATTTGTGACTTGCTTTTAGAATGCTTGATTGCATACCCTTCCTGTTTTGTGCAGCACCTATACACACCAAAAAAACTTTTTGATAATCAATGTTTTATGCTTTAAAAACTTGGGATTTGGGTGACCCGTCTTTTAAATTTTAATATTTTATCAGTACTATTCCTGTTTTGTGCACCACATTGATGTTTCCAAAAATTGACTCTGATAATCAAAATGTTATCCTTTAAAATATTTTAATTTGGGTGACCCGGCTTTTTAAATTGAGTATTCCATCAAAATATTACCCCTTCTTTCTTTCCTACCATGAAAGAAAGAAGCAAAGAAAATCACCGCCAAATCCATTTTTTCTGTGGGTTCCCCAAAGCATTTCCTTCCGGAATCCCGAGATCTATTCAGCCGGGATTCCCGCTATTTCCAGGGCAGGAAAGAAAGAAGGACAGGCGTATCCAGCTACCTCCATCTTAATAATAATATCCAGGATCGTTGTTGGTTTGGTAAACCAGTAAACTGGTGGCAGGTGTATCAATGCCATCCCGTTATGCCTGAGTCATGCGGGGAATAAGCATGCCTGCAGATGTGGATTTCACATCCAGCATGGCGGATACATCGGCATCAGCACCATCTTGATTGATCGCTACTCCCTGGGAAAATCCAAGGACAGGAAACATCATAAGCATAATGATTAGATTTTACATATGCTCATTTTTTCTGAACTTTTATTTCAAGAGATTTTGTTTTTACACGTGCCATGGCCTGCCAATCAAAGCTCCCGGATGTTGGCTCATTACAGTTTACCATAAACCCTTCCTGAGTTTTTTCACTGATGTAATAATGAACATCACTGTCTCCAATCGCAGTAACTGTAATAACAGGAACACCATTTCCCAATCTTTTCTTAAACTCATCCTGGAAATCTACCCAAAGTGAATTCCCATTCATTTTTTCAGAACCAAAATCAGTGATATTGATCTTTCGCTTTAAATCTCCATTGCTTTTACCTATTTCTGAATTCTGAAGTTGAGGGTCGCCTCCTTTTGACGAACTCACATAAAGCCCGTCTTTAAAATTCATTGTTGTATAATATACATTATTAACTGTTCCATCCCAAGTATCAACCCAAATGTCTTCCACTACTGTAACAGAAGCAGATTCAACACCCTGAGTCCCATCACCCGCATAATAGTTATTGGCCTGCAGGCCTCCGTCCACTTCAAGCGTTTTTGAAGGGGAAGTTGTGCCAATGCCGACTTTTTCATCGACATACAAATTGTTTTGGAAATAACCGGAACCGGTAGCACCAAAATCACCATTGGCTCCAAAGGCATAAGTGTCTGTTCCATCAGCTCTGATCCTTAAGGCATCATCACTAAATATGCTAAAAAAGTTACTTGACGGGCTGATCAGCCAATCTGTTTCATCTCCAAAGCCAGGCCGATTCATGGTAATAAACCCAAAATCAGATTTTTCAATATGAAAAGTACCATCAACCAATTCAAGTTTGTTGCCTGGGCTGTTTGTTCCAATCCCCACATTACCTGAATTTCCGTTGTAAATATCACCCCCTGATTCTTTCCAGGTGCTGTTTAGTGTATTGCCATCCCATGACAGGCCATCACCTGCCGTGAAAAGATCGCTGCCTGAACCGGTGCTGACATTCCCTGAAGCATCAACCTGTAAAAACCCATCAGAAAAATTGGCAAAACAGATGCTTCCTGTGGTGTGGAGTTGGGCAGCAGGGGAGGTTGTTCCGATGCCAACATTGCCATTATCATCAAATCTAATCTGCTCGTTAAACCCATCCCCCTCGGTATAAGTATAGAATGTTAATGCCCCTGGTTCACCGTCTCTTTTACTTATATGCCAACCACCAAAATGGGCACCACTTCGTAAGTCAAGCTCGGCAGGATTGTCATTTTTACTGTGAATTAAAAGTTGCGCTCTGGTACTCGTTCTCCAGCCTGTCGGGGTTAATCGTATTATCCCGTTAGTTGTTTCAAATCGTCCCTCACCGGTTGTGTGCAACTCTGCATCAGGGCTGTTTGTTCCAATCCCCACATTACCTGAATTTCCGTTGTAAATATCATCCC
>CAZTNS010000010.1:36847-38867 GCA_964615585.1 uncultured Bacteroidales bacterium
GGGCTGTTTGTTCCAATCCCCACATTACCTGAATTTCCGTTGTAAATATCATCCCCTGATTCTTTCCAGATGCTGTTTAGTGTGCTTCCACTCCATGAGAGGCCATCACCGGCTGTGAAGAGATCACTTCCTGAACCGGTGCTGACATTTCCTGATCCGTCAACTTGTAAAAATCCATCAGAAAAATTGGCAAAACGGATGCTGCCTGTGGTGTGGAGTTGGGCACCGGGAGAATTTGTTCCAATACCTACATCACCACCACCGTTAGCTATGGACACATTTCCTGATGAATAAAAATTAATGCCTACACGTCCGGTAGTTCCATGGCCTTCAAGCATCAGGTATTCATTTGATGGCCCAGCCTGTATCGAAGCAACCCCTCCGGATGCATAGCGGTCAACGACAATGGCTGTTCCATCATGCGATGAGGCATCAACATGCAAAGGGGAGGAGGGAGAGGTGGTTCCAATGCCGAGATTACCGGAAGGATAAGAGCCCCCATGTCCGGTATAAATGTCATCACCACTTACTTCCCAGTCCTGATCATCAACAGAAGAGAGGTCAACTGAGGTGGATGCCCCGTTTTCTATATCTATCTGAAGTGTATTTCCTGTTAGTGATGCTCCGGTTAGGTTTTGATCATCCGTACCTGAATTATCCAGGCTTGAAAGATCAACAGTTTCATTAGAACCGTTTTCAATGCCAATTGTTAAGTCCGTACCAGAAAGTCCGGAGCCGGAAATGTTCTGATCATCTGTTCCAGTCTCATCGTTTGCAATTACCCAACCTCTGTTTACGGCATCATCATCGGAGTCCGGGTCAGCCAGGTTTTCAATGCGATAAGCACCCATGTCAATCTGTGACATCACATCTATCTGGTGCGTGCTTTGATGAAATTGCATATGCGTGAAAGGAGTTCCTCCCATATTCATGGTGTTTATCTGAAGGTAATTGCCATCGCCGCTTCCACTTCCTAGATACTTAATATTATAGCCATTTAGTGAGCTTTGCATATTGTATCCCATATAAAAATTTAATTCATCACTTCCCCCTGCTGCTTCTATTTCAAAAGAAGTTTGATCCGTACCATACACATGTAATTTGCTGGCAGGGCTGGAAGTCCCAATACCGATCTTGTCTTCCGAGCCATCTGTGAACAACAGGTGCGTATCACTTCCGCCTTCCACCCGGAAATCAGTCTGAGTACCGCATTCATTTATGGCCACTTCTTCGTCACTGTATTGTACGTCAATCATGTTTCTTCCGCCTGTTTCCAGTTGCCAGCGGTCGGGCGTGAAGTACATAAATGTATTGGCATCGCCTGTGTGCCTGATATAAGACTCAAATCCGGCTTCTCCGTTCACATCCAGGCTGTAGGATGGATTATCGGTGTTGATTCCGAGGCGGTTGTTGCTGTTATCCCAGAATAGGTTGCTGTTCCCGGCAAATGCTCCTGAATTGTTAAACTGTACAGCTCCGCTGCTTCCTCCGGGTGTTGCCGTGTTTCCTTCATTGGTGATTTTCTTCCAGTCGGGTGTATCGGTGGTTCCGGCATTATAGTAAAAAGCGTTATCTGAAGTTACAAATACCACAAGCCCTTTGGCGGGATTAGTGATCTCATCGCGTTGTGTTGCCGTCATCCGTGGAATAAGCATGCCTGCCGATGTGGACTTTACATCCAGCATGGAAGAGGCATCGGCATTTGAGCCATCTTCGTTAATGGCCACACCCTGGGCTAAAATATTATTACTGGCAGTAACAGCAATAATGACTAAGCCTAAAATAAAGATTATTATAGTTTTAACCTGCATGAAAAAAGAACAGCTAATAAGACTTAATCTTCATACTATAATTCAAAAATAAAGAAAAAGATACCAATGGAATTATTCTATAAAAGATTAAAATAACTTTAACATAGTAAGATCGTGCATACAATTCACTTTCTTAGATTTTGGTTTCGGTTGAGGATTTTTATCTTTTATGACGCCGGACAGCCTTAACTTGGGATTTTCTGCCAAAA
>CAZTNS010000011.1:0-38713 GCA_964615585.1 uncultured Bacteroidales bacterium
ACAGTAATAATTCAATCATTACCATTACCCACTAAGTTTGCAGTAGAACCAAAAACATTAAGATAGTTATGGAAATTATGCGCATTAAGAAAACCCTTATTGAAAAGCTTAATGCCCTTAATTTCTTAATGGTTCAAAAAATACAATAATTTTTGCCTATAAGCTTTTTTAAGCCTGGCTCTTTATTGCTTCTCAATTTTCAGGTTTTGTTTACCAGGTTATTACATAAATTGAGCATATACATTCCCGGTAAAAGATCATCAAAGCTGAGTTGAATTTGTGTATTCATACCTTGTATGATTTCACTTTTTTGCAGTATGAGGCGACCCTGCATATCAATCCCATCAGGATTGTGTTTTCCACCATGGCCATTTTTTATAATTTTGCACTCAATGTCTCAAAAACTTAAACATAAACCTGAACTCTTATTGCCTGTTGGTGATGCAGAATCTTTTTTTGCTACAATAGAAGCCGGTACAGATGCGGTGTACTTGGGAACAAAACATTTCAATGCCCGCGAGCGTGCTGTCAATTTTACCCCGGGACAATTGAAAGCCCTGGTTGAGCATGCACATAATAAAGGTATTTCTGTCTATGTTACGCTGAACACGGTGATTAAAAACAACGAATACGATGATTTGTTAAATACGCTGCATCAGTTACAACAAGCAAAACCCGATGCGTTGATCATTCAGGATTGGGCAGTGTGGTACGTGGTGAAAACGTTTTTCCCCGGTTTTGAACTGCATGCATCCACCCAAATGGGTAATCACAACAGCACCGGGGCATTGCATGCCAAACAGAATGGAATTAAACGGGTGATCATGGCCAGGGAGCTTACGCTTGATGAACTAAAAAAGATATCCCATAAACAGGGAGCAGACCCTGAAGTATTTGTGCATGGCGCTTTGTGCTATGGTTTTTCAGGGATGTGCCTTTTTAGTTCTTACCTGGGCGGTATGAGTGCCAACCGTGGTCGGTGCAAACAAGCCTGCCGGCGGATTTATCATGGCGATGCATCCGGCTTTTTATTTTCGCTGAAAGACAATCAGGCCATTGATTACATCCCGGCGCTTTCACAAATGGGCGTAAAATCACTTAAAGTGGAAGGCCGCATGAAACCCGCTGAATATGTGTACAGGGTGGGACGGGCATACCGCATGGCCATTGATGATCCAACAAATATTCCTGAAGCCAAAGCCATGCTTGAGTACGATTTGGGCCGCACAAAAACAGGGTATTTTTTATCTGGCAATATTGAAAATGCCATTTCAGATGCTTCGGCTACCGGTAAATTCATAGGGAATGTGACGGCGGTAAGTTCAACCGGGTTTAAGCTCAAAAGCAGGATAGAAATCAAAAGAAATTACCGTTTACGCATTGTCAATAAAGCAAAAAGTGAACACATCAGTTTTAAAGTTAAGCAGTTTGAAAAAACGAACGATGATTACAGGATACATTTTGTTTCAGACATGGTAGATCCTGGTGATGAGGTTTACCTGGCCAATATGCCTGAAAAAAAGTTTCAGACAAAGTTTGATGGTGATTTACCCGGCGTGTCATTGCACATGCCGGAACGTCAGAAAGCAAAAATCATCAATCAGTTGCAAATAAAAAAAGGCCTTAAAAAATCAAAAACGGAAATCATCGTCCGCATTGACAGCCTGTCATGGTTGCCCAAGGTGGATTTGCGTAACGTTGATATGATATTGCTTGACTTCTTCCAACATGAATGGAAAGCATTTGATCCCCACAGCAGTGTTATCCAAAAATTCAAACAAAAAGTCATTGTTGAATTGCCAAAATTTATTTCCGAACAAAAACAGGACTTTTACCTTGCCCTTACAAAAAAAATGGCGGGGGCGGGATTAACGCAGTTTGCTATTAATCATTTGTCTCAAAAAAACTTATGTCCTGCCAATGCAAAATTCATTGCCACCGAAAACGTATATACATTTAGCGATGCCGCCATTTTGGCTTTAAAAAAACAAGGCATACGTGATTATATCCGGCCGCTTGAAAATGATTTTGATAATCTTTTGCATGGTAAAGACAGGCATGGCATCATCCCTGTGTATTTTCATCCGCATCTGTTCATATCGCGTATGCCTGTGAAAACAGGACCCGAGTTTACCGAGCGCACGGGTGAAAAATTTTTGTACCGTAAAAAAGATGGCATCGGTTATGTCATCCCGGAAGTTCCGGTGAGCCTGACACAATATATTGACAAAATGAAAAAAAATGGTTTTTACCGTTTTTTGGTTGATTTGAGTTTTACCAAGCCATCATCCAACAAAGTAAAGACAATTCAAAAAAGATTGTACAAATCGCAGCAAATACAACCATCAACGAATTTCAATTTCACTAAAGGATTGAGTTAATCCCTACCGTGTACAATCACTCCATTGCAAATTTCCAGCGTGAGGGCGTAGGCTGGCAGCTTGGGTGCAGCGATGCGCCAGGTGCTGTGCTGAAAGCAGGGCGACCGGAGGAAGCCCCTGATGGCAGCTAACAGCACCCGCAGAGCAGCACCCAACTAAAAGCCGGAGACCGATCCTTATTGTAGAAGCGTCAGCGTCGGTGTCGCTGACGCTTCTACAATAAGGGGCACGCCCAACTAATCTCAAACCTGAAAGTTCACATCATCATGCAATCGAACAATTCCACCATCACCCCATCGTGCTTTCGTTCCTTCGTTCCTTCGTGCTATCGTGCTTTCGTTCCATCACTCCATCACACAACATACGTACAAGCTTACACAATTTTTCCCGTTGAATGGTTTTATTGAATTTCTCCATCGCTACGTGTTTCCCCTCATCGCCAAGTTTTTGCCTTAAGTCCCTGTTTTTCATCAAGACAATGGCTTTTTCTGTTAGTTTATGCACATCAAATGGTGGCACCAGATATCCGGTATTTTCATGAGATACAAGCTCGGGATTGCTGCTGACATCAAATCCGATAACGGGTTTTCCGGCATGCATGGCTTCAGCAATGGAAAATCCAAAGCCCTCAAAAACGGAGGTACACACATACACATCAATGCCTGACATGAATGCAGGGATATCATCCACAAAACCTGAAAATTCCACAACGTCGTTCAGGTTTAATGCATTGGTTTTGTGTTTCAATGCTTGTTCCTGAGGGCCTGTTCCGGCAATTCGAACCGTAAAATCCGTTCTCGTTTCTTTTAGAACAGATGCCATATCCAGCAGGTAATGCAGCCCTTTTTGCGGAACCAGCCGGGAAGCATTGCCAAACACTATTTTGCCTTGCTCTGAAGTGTGTTTTATGTCTTTTGGATGAGGCTCCACTCCGTTGTAAAGTATATGAACGCGTGCCTTTTTTTTGATTTTTTCTGATGTGCTCAACAATTCGCCGGCGGTGGCTTTTGAGTTCACAATAAAATCCGTGACCACCTTTGTAAACAAAAAACGGTTGAGATAGCCGGCATGAGGTGCTTTTGCAAGCCCGCGGCGGTATATCCGTATTGGTACTTTTGCGCAAAATGCTGCCATCCCTGCAGTTTTAAGGTCAGAAGGCCCGTTGAAAATGACAGCATCAATTCTGTTGGAAGTAAAATAGCGCTTTAGTTTATGTACCTTCAGGGGATTGAGAAAACTCAAATTTGAAATATCCACAGGAAAACATGGTATGCCGGCCTGTGAAGTTTTATCATGCAAACTGCTGTTTTTGCTGCAGATGATGCTGACTTTAAACCCATGATGATGAGCATATTCCGCATTTTCAAAGTGCCAGCGTTCTCCGCCACCCCAGGTTTTTGTGGAATTTACAAAGCATAACCTGATTGCATCCTTATTTTTGCTTTTAGTTGCAGGGATTTTACCAGATTCATCATGTGTTTTATCATTGTTCACAGTAAAAGATATGGTTTTCTTATGCGGGCAAAAATAAGAAAATTACTTATTTATCTACTCTCTTCAGCATTAAAGATATTTTCTACTCTTCATCAGTTTCTTCATGATGATGGTGATGCTCCTCAGCGTCTTCGTATGTTGGATGAAGCGTTCCTTTTTCATGCTCAGGCGGTCCGTAAATTGAATAAAGCTTAAGTTCAGTGTCACCAATGTTTTCAATGTGATGCCAGTACCCGCCTGGAACCAGTATGGCCCAGTCATCGCTTACGGTTTTGTTAAAGGATAACTTGTCTTCGGTTTTTCCCATGCGAACACGGGCTTCCCCTTGCTCTATGCGGATAAACTGATCACGGTCACTGTGCATTTCCAGGTTTATTTCTTCACCGGGGTTGAGGCTCATAAGTACAAGCTGAATGTTTTCCCCTGTCCAGTTTGCCAACCTGTAATGTTCATTGTCAATGGTAACTTCTTCAATGTCCAGTACCCATGGTTTCTTGCCCATATCTTCAACATCAGATTGAATTTTCGCTTTTTGGGGATCGCTTTTTTCTTCATCCTGAGCAGGTTGATTATTACATCCTGTAAGGAAAAATGTCATCACCATAATTACTATGGTTGCATGTAAATTTCTTGTTTTTAATCTTGTCTTTTCCATAATCAATTTTATTTGCGTTTAACAATTGTTACATAAAGTAAACATAAAATTGTGCTTTTTGTTTGATGTTAGGAGCTGTTAAGAAATAAAGTTTGCAAAATTGAATACATATTGTCATGAAGATGTAAAGGTTATTTCCTAACAGTTCTTTAGTATTGCAGTTATTTTTTAAAAGCTTTATTGATTGTTTTATCAGGCACTGAATAATCATGAAATTTTTGTAATTTCACGCCATGAAAAGTCCGGATTTAGGTTCTTATATCTATGAAACAAAGCTTATACATAAATAGGGAAATCAGTTGGTTGCAGTTTAACAACAGGGTTTTGCAGGAGGCTGATGACAGGAGCAATCCTTTGCAGGAGAGGATTAAATTTCTGGGTATTTTTTCCAACAATCAGGATGAATTTTTCAGGGTACGCGTCGGCACATTGAACCGCCTTGTGACATTGAATGAAAGAGAATACCCTGGAAAAGCATCACATTACAGAAATATTCTGAATGAAGTTTATGATGTTGTCAACCGCGAACAAAAGACATTTTCCCATGTCTTCGAAAAAGTGCGAAAAGACCTTGAATACAATAGAATATACCTGTTGAATGAAAATGAGATTTCAGAAGAACACGGTGTGTTTGTAAGGCAATATTTCCGGGAAAATGTCAGGCAGTATTTGTTTCCTATTATTATAAAAAGATTAAAAGATCCGGAATATTTAAAAGATAAAAACATTTACCTCGGTGTTATTTTGCACCGGAAAGAAAAACCTGAAAAACCACATTCAGCCATTATAAAAATTCCAACGTCACAGGTTGACCGGTTTTTGGTCCTGCCCCCAAAAGAAGGGAATCAATATATAATCATGCTGGATGACGTCATCCGGTATTGCCTTGATGATATCTTCTCAGTGTTCAATTATTCAAGATATGAAGCTTATACTTTTAAGTTTTCGCGCGATGCCGAACTGGACATTGAGGAAGATGTGTCCAAAAGTTTTCTTGAAATCTTGTCTGATAGTTTGAAGAAACGCAAAACCAGCCCGCCGGTACGCTTTGTTTATGACAGAAATATGCCTGACACGTTGCGTGATATGATCATTACCAAGGTTTCAGACAATAAAACCTATCACCTTGTTGAAGGCGACAGGTACCATAATTCCAAGGATTTTATGCATTTTCCGGATTTGCTTGGCCAGGAACACTCATATGAAAGGATAGTGCCTGTATGGCATAAAGACATTGCAGAAGGAAAAAGTATTTTTAATACCATACAGAAAAAGGATATTTTACTGCATTATCCGTATCAGACTTTCAATCACATACTGGATATGCTAAGGGAAGCATCCATTGACCCTAAGGTGCGTTCCATTAAAATAACATTTTACAGGGTATCCAATCCATCAGCGGTAATCAATGCCCTTATTAATGCAGCAAGAAATGGAAAAAGCGTAAAAGCATTTCTCGAAGTGCAGGCTCGTTTTGATGAAGAACAGAACATTTACCTTGCCGAAAAATTGCAGGAAGCAGGCGTGAAAATCATTAAGAACATTCCCGGGTTTAAAATTCACGCCAAGTTGTTGTTGATAAGGCGAAAAGAAAACAACAAAAACCTGTATTACGGGTACATCGGAACAGGTAATTTTAATGAATCAACTGCAAAACTTTATGTTGACACAGGTCTGCTTACCAGCGACAGGGTTATAACACATGAAATCCGTAAGGTATTTGAACTGTTCGAGGCCACATACCGCCCTATGCGTTTTAGAAACATCGTTGTCAGTCCGTTTGGTACGCGTAATCATTTTTTAAAAATGCTGAATCACGAAATCAATGAAGCCAGAGCCGGCCGGGAAGCATGGGCCATCATTAAACTCAATAACCTGGATGACAAACGTCTGGTTAATAAATTGTACAAAGCATCACAGGCAGGTGTGAAAATAAAAATGATCATCAGGAGCATTTGTACCCTGATACCAGGTATAAAGGGCGTCAGCGAAAACATTGAAGTGTATAGCATTCTTGATAAATTTCTTGAGCATCAAAGAATAATCGCTTTTTGCCATGGTGGCGATACGAAAGTGTTTATTGGCTCAGCAGACTGGATGGGGCGCAACCTTGATAACAGGGTTGAAGTAACTGCCCCTGTTCATGATGAATCCTTAAAGCAGGAACTGCTTGACATGCTGGATATTCAATTGCGGGACAATACCAAAGCACGGATCGTGGATGGAACCTTTGCTAACCGGTTTAAACAAAACAACTTTCCCAAAGTCCGCACACAATGGGATACCTATGATTACCTAAAACAGAAACATTATAAAAATCCAAGCTGAAAATGTTAGTTGCTGCTATAGACATCGGCTCAAATGCCGGCAGATTATTGATAACCAACGTGTATGAACGATTCGGCCGTCCTTTTACGGATAAAGCAACCATTACAAGGGTGCCGCTGCGGCTGGGGCTGGATGTGTTTGAAAAGGGATACATTTCAGAAACAAAAATTGATAAAACAATAAAAACCATCAAGGCGTACCAGTTGCTGATTGATGTTTATGAACCCGTGATGGCGAGGGCTTGTGCCACCGCTGCATTGCGTGAAGCAGAAAACAAAGAGGAAGTTTTGGGCAGAATCAAAGAGGCATGTGGTATCAATCTCAAAATTATTGACGGGATACAGGAAGCTAAAATCATCAGCAAAGCTACAAACGCTAATTTTCAACTGGTGTATGACGATACCTTGTTTATTGATGTTGGTGGCGGAAGCACGGAAATATCTTATTTCTCCGAGGGAGCTTTTGTGAAATCCAAATCCTTTTCCATAGGAACCATCCGGTTGTTGCTGGATAAAGTACATTCCACCGAATGGGAAGACATGAAGCAATGGATAAAATTCACACGGCAAAACAACAGTGAAGTGAACTGTATTTGCTCGGGAGGCAACATCAACAAACTGACAAAACTGTACGGAGATATTGACAAACATACCATCAGCAAAGAACAGCTTGAACAAGCCTACAAAAAGTTGAAATCCCTGTCACTTGAAGAACGGATCAATAAAATGGGACTCAGACCCGACCGCGCTGATGTGATTGTGCCGGCTGCAATGATATTCAGAAAATTGTCCAAATGGGGACGTATTCCCAATTTCATCGCCCCGCGTATTGGCCTGGCTGATGGACTTGCCATTGAAATGTACAAAAAACATAAGCGGGAGCAAACGAAAAATGAACAATAATGCCCGGGGATTTTATTTTTTTTACGCGTTTTTGAACGCTATTTTTCCTGCCGGTTTTAGCCAAATTGTTAATAATATGAAAGCTTACCACATGTTAATATGTACACACACCGTTAGCAAAATGATGTCTTACATCTGTAATAAGGCAGGATCCTGAAAAATGTAATTGTTAATAATTTGTTTATAACCATGTGGAAATTGTGTTGATTAAAACAGGTAAAAACATTTGGATCGGGGGTATTACACGTATATATTTGTAAATACCAGGTGAGAGATAAAAGCCTGCTGAAAACGGGAAGCAAATCCGGAAGAGTCTTTTTCTACGGAAAAAGAAAGTTCAGGAAAGGGCTTCAACAAGAAACGAAGTTGTGAGGCTTCGGAGATGAGATGCCCACCGTTTGAAGCCTGGTGAAAAGCCAGATACACAGAGATGTGATAAGGCGGCTCACTCCGGTAAGAGTAACAAAGGGATTAAGTTCCCGGACATGCTTAAGCCGGCACCCGGAGTGCAAAGGCAAACAACGGGTAAAACTGTTGGGAGCCGGAGCAACACAAAAGGGCTCACGCCCGGATGGCTTCGGGATGACAAAAACCGGATAAAAAGGTGGCAACACCAACAACACCGGTTCAGGTTCAGAAAAGTTGATAGCCTCACGGTTTGTTAACAGCACTGAACGGGCACAATAACTGTAACCTGGAACATTGCAAAGCTACGGCAATGCAATGTAAAAAGGGGACATCCTAAAAGATGATCCCCTTTACTGTTTTTATGGCTAAATGAAATAAAAAATGTAGAGGGGACTGCTATTCATAATTATTTTACAGGAAATAAAAAAATCAAGGATTTTTCAGGATTATGTTATCCATTGGCTCAAGTCTCTGTTGATTAGAAATGCAGTTTCTTTGATTTCATTTTCATAGAGACCGGTCAGGTATTTTTTGTCTTCGGATGTCAGTGTCGGTTTATGCTTTTTTAGCATGCCTGCCTTGACTTTTGAAACCAATTTGTCGGGGAGCATGGTTGATATGACTTTGCGAAAACCACTGCGGTAAAGCAGCTTATTTAACCGTGGATTTTTAGGCAGATGTCCCTGATTATAGGTTTGCTCAGTGTCTATATGCTGATGTCTGGTATCAAGAAAATCAAATATTGAATGACAAACTTTCTGAGGATTGTCCTGGAGGTCTTCAAATAAATAAACCCTGATGTTTTCAGCAGGAAACAGATCATGGAATTTTTTTAATTGACTGTAATACAAGCCAAGTTCATAAAACAATTCATTGATACCCCACCCTTTTCTGGGCGCATCCATGTCTTTATCAAAAGCCTGGCGAAAAGGCAAAGAGGTATATCCGAATCGCAAAGCCATCAGGTAATGTGAAAATGCCCGTTCTGCAGGATTTCTGAGAATGGCGATGAACTTTGCGTTCGGATTGTATTTTTGGATTTCTTTGGCAGCAACAGGAGAATACATGTAACTTACACTGGCTTCGGCATGGTATTTTGCATCACCTGCCTCCTTAAAAAGGCGTTTATACTGTGACTGTTTTTGTATGATGCTTAATGGTAATTCTTTTAGTGTATCTTGTGCAAAATACGAATCAGTGTCAAGAAAATTGGACCTTTTGTAATGTGTTGATAACTTATTGATGTCTATTTCTTTGGAGAAAAAGTTGGTTTCTTTGACAGGACTAAAATATATCTCGTCATGTTGATCCAGATACCTGTACAACGAAGTGGTTCCGCTTTTGGCTGCTCCTATTATGAATAAATTGGTCTTCATGGTTTATGGTTTCATGATGTCGTTTTTTATCTTTTTCACCCCATATGCGGATAGCAATGGATAAGTTAAAAAACCAAATTTTTTATAAATAATAAATTCTGATACCAGGTTCCATAAAATTGTTGAAATGGTGGTTGCCATAGCAGCCCCGTTCATGCCATATCTAGGAACAAGAATATAATTCAGTGTCAGGTTGATAATCGCAGTTGACAGTAATATGTTTCTAGCTGTTTTTTCATGTCCGGTCATATTGAGGATGTGTATTGTAGATCCTGAAAAGGAACTGAATATTTGACCTGCTGCCAGAATTGACAGGGCATATACTCCGGCAGTAAAATCCTGGCCGAAAATACCCAGCAAAAAGGTGGGAAAAATGATAATCACCAAAAAAACAGGAAAAGAAATGATAAAATTCAAAAAACTCGTTTGCTTTACTACTTTTCGGAAACCCGCCTGGTCTTTTTTACCGTACAATTCTGCATATTTTGGAGCTGCTATGCTGTTAATGGCAACCAGTGTAATACTTACCAATGCAGCAATTTTTAGGGAGGTGTTGTAAATGCCAACATCTGCCTGTGTTTTAAAGGCCGACAGCATCAGTATGTCCATCCAGCTCATAATAAGAAACATTGAATTGGTAAGCAACATGGGCAATGATATATTCAGAATGCTTTTAAGCTCAAAATTGTATTTTGGTTTTTCATTTTCAGGTCTGGGTAAACGTTGCATATAGTAATGAAATGCCCAAAAACTCACAATCAATAAAATAAAAAGGGCTATCAGTAAACTGTATATGCTTGTTGTGTTATCCATGGAATGAGAGTTGAAAATCCATATGATGAGCAATGTTAATATGTAAATGCTGCCATTCTGAAAAAGTGAAAAGGCTGTGATTTTTTTTAAGCCCTTCATGCTTTCTGCATTGTAATTCATTAAACTCAAGGGGATGACTGAAATGCCAACTATTCTGACAAGGCTGGCATAATCGGTATTTTTAAAAAACAATTGGCTTATGGGTTCAGCTGTTGCTATTAAAACAATGGCTACCAATGTGCTGCTTGTCAAAACAATCAAAATACAGTTTTTATAAATCGGTTTTATGTGATGTGTAAATTTTTTTCCCATGCTTTCGGCAATGAATTTGACAATGGAAGTATCAAATCCAAGCTTGCCAAGCACAGTGCCTATCATCAAAATTGTCCAGCATGTGGAAAATACCCCTACACCTTCGGCACCTACCATTTGAGCCAAATACCAGAAAAACAGATACCCAATGATTACCGATGCAATTTTAAAAAAAAGGGCTATGGCACCACCTTTAAAGAGTTCGACAAGGTTTAAATCCTTTTTTATGAAAGATTTTAATTGCATTTCATTAGAAACGAGAATTTGCACGCAAAGGTATGTAAAACCACGGGATTTTTAAGGAATTTTATTGGCGTGCGAACACACAGCAATAATTCAATGAAATTTATGGCTTAATTCTTACTTCTATGCGTTTTGCAATGTTTTTTGCTGTTGTCAGCGTGCTGAGGTCTGTGTACAGTTTTCCGTTTTCCCCGGCGTAATGACCATGCCCGATTGGGTTCATGGCATAATATTCCATGGGATTTTCAGTGTCAATGGTAACAGCATAGATTATGGATGGCTGGCATGATGCTTTGTATTCATTGTTTTCTGGGAATTTTGCATTGTGCCAGTAATCGTTAACATCCCATGCCTGGTTAATTTCCATCACAAGCCTTAATTCATCCTTTCCTTTGTTATCTGTTTTTGTGTGCAGGACAAAATCATTCAACGGGGTGGCGGAAGTATAGGCATCCGGCACCGGGTGCTGAGGAGAAGGTACCTTAAAATCTTCGGAGTTACCGGAATTTGTCCATTTATGGATGAAATAGGGGAGTGTGGCTTTGTATAATTTTGATCCTGGTTCCCAGTGGTCACCGGCTTGTTTAACATAGCGGTATGTCCCTGTGGCAAAAGACTCTGTAACAAACAATGGCTGAATAAAATTGCCATGCAGGTCTTCAACCCACAAGGCCATGCTTGGACGATTTTTGTCTTCCCCTGCTTTAAAATGAACCGTTATACTGTACCCTTTACCATTGATATTGGTTTCAATGTGTTTTGTTTTTTCTTTCCCTTTGTCCTTTTTATGCACTGTTGAATACATGAAAGCTGGTATCAACAAAAAGGCAGCTATTATTATGCTTGTTCTCATTGTTTCTATTTTTTTTTGTTAAAAATCAAAAATTATACCTATGGTTGGAAGGATGGTACCACTGCCACCTGACCTGATGGGTCTTAAAATGTACCTTGATGGATCAGATGGGTTGATTATGGGATTGCCATCAGCATCCAGGTTGGTGTATATATCCCGTGATTCGGATTTGAAATTATACAGGTTTTGAATGTCCACATAGACTTTCAGGCTTGTGTGTTTGAAATAGAAGGATTTATCTACCCTGATGTCCAGTTGGTGAAACGGAGCAAAACGTTCTGATGTGAGCCGGTCATAATCCAGGTAAGGTGCATTTCTTACATCCCATGCAGACCTGAAACTGCTAAGGTATAAATCATAAGGAGTGTAAGGCAAGCCGCCTGCAAAACGCCACTTGATGCCGGCATACCAATTGTTCTTAAACGATTTGGATGCTGTGGCAACCAAAATATGCCTGTTGTCCCATGCTGTGGACGCATAATTGCCGTCTTTGTCCTTAAACTCACTGATGGCATAGGTATAAGATAACACAAATGTAATGTCGCCGGGGAAACGGTTTTGACTCAACAATTCTATGCCATACGCTCTTCCTTCGGATGTAGATACAAGCGCTTCAGTTCCTACATTACCGAAGTCAATGCGGCGGTGAGCAAGGGATATGCTGTCGGTAACGGAGAATGGATAATCAGAGTACTTTTTATAAAAGCCCTCCAGCGTAATCAGGTTGTTATTTCCTGGCCTGTATTCCACTCCTGCTACAACATGGTCGGCAGTGATGTATGTTAAGTTGTTATCCCTGTTAACCAGTGTTCCGGTGTTATTTCTGTATCCAAGAGCAGTATAGGGGGGAAGCTGGTAGTATCTCCCCACATGTGTATTCAACGAAAATTTGTTATTGATGAAATAAGAAGCAGACAACTGAGGTGAACTTTGTTCCAGCGGATTGTTCATATAATCTCCGTAATTATTTCCCGACATCCGGAACGCCGCACTGAGAGATAACCTGTTTTGCATAAATCCTCGTGTTCCCTGGATAAAGGCTGCATATTTAAAGAACTCCAGTTCACTGTTATAGTCAATGCTGGTGAGTGCATCTTGTACATACACCTGCTGATATGTGTTGTTGAAATACTTTACATATTGACCTCCGGCACCATAGGTCAGTTCAAGGTTAAAATCTGTCATGGTATAATTTTCCCATCGGAACTTATTTTCAGCTTCTGTTGAGTTATAATCCTGTATCAGAGTCCCATTATCCCTGTCGTTATCCTGGTATTTAAATGACCGGTTTGACAGCATGTTGCGGCTTAACACAAGCGTTTGATAGCCATTGTCCCGAAAGTGTTTCCATACCCCGCCAATGGCATAGCTCCACTGGTCTTGTTCCGGCAGGTTTGCAAGCAGATAACGCTGGTATTCATCCGGTTTATCAATGTCTAAATCAAGCCGGTTGTTATCCAACGCTCCCAGGCTGATGAGTGTCAGTTCATTTTTATCGTCTATTTTGGTTTTTACTTTGGCCTGGTAATCATTGAATGTAGGCAGAAAGGGAAGTCCCAACGCTTTGAATAACAATTGCAGGTAAGAGCGGCGTACACTGACAATAAAAGTGGTTTTATCACCAAGCGGGCCATCGGCGGTGAGTGAAAGTTCACTTGCCCCCAGGGTGGTTCGCATTTTTACTTCTTCCTTATTCCCGTCAATCTGTTTGAAATTAAAAACTGCACTCAGGGCATTTGCTTTGGATGCAGGAAAGCCGCTGGAATAGTAGTTGACTTCACGGAGGAAATCTGCATTGAGGATACCATTGGTACCACCTGTTGCTCCTTGTGTGGCAAAGTGATTGATGTTGGGGATTTCGATCCCGTCGAGGTAAAATTTAGATTCATTGCCGGCGCCACCCCTGATAAGCAGGTCATTGCGGTTGGCTGATGGAACAGCTGCTACCCCGGGGAGATTTTGGATAACTTTTGCAATATCACGATTAGCACCGGGGGCGTTTTCAATTTCAGAGATGCCAATGCTGCGCAAACTCACGGGCGCATCTTCTCTTTTCTCGAACACACTTGCTGTTACTTCAACCTCTTCAAGCTGGGTAGCCGTTTTGCGCATTTCAATATTTACAAATGTTGATTTATCTGGCAATACCCGGAATTCCTCCGTTACCTTTTTTTCATAACCGAGGGAGGAAGCGGTTAATTCATAAAACCCGGGTTTTACAGCCGCAATGGTAAAATTGCCATCGTAATCGGATGTAGCACCAATGTTGGTCCCTTCAATGTAAATGTTTGAGAAAGGCAGTGGTTCGTTGTTTGTTTTATCAAATATTCTGCCTTTGATTGTTCCTGTTTGAGATAAACCTGACAAGGTGATAATTAAAAATATAAATATTATGTATAATTTATTCATTTTGTGTTAATTTGGCATGATTTTATAAATATACATTATTTTCACAATTTTGTTTACCTGACGAAAAAGTTTTTGATCTGATATGAAAATAAGCCGCTTGTTTTCAGAAAACATCAAAATTGCGCTGGTTTCTATACGTACAAATATGTTACGAACCAGCCTGACGGTGTTGATTATTGCTTTTGGTATTACAGCCCTTGTGGGTATTCTAACAGCGGTAGAGTCAATTAAAAATTCCATAAGCAGTGAATTTTCAAACATGGGAGCCAATACCTTTTCCATATTAAAAATGCGCCGGCATGTAAAGGGAGGCGGGGGCAATCGAAGAAAACAGGACATTAAAAATATTTCTTTTAAAGAAGCCATGCAATTTAAAGATGGTTTTGTTTTTCCTGCCAAGGTATCGGTAAATTGTGAAGCCACAAGCGTAGCTACCTGTAAGTATAAATCAGAAACAACCAATCCCAACATTGAAGTTACCGGTGTGGATGAGAATTACCTCGCTGTATCAAATTATGAACTGGAAAGGGGCAGGAACTTTACGCAGCAGGAAGCGGAAGGCAATGTGCCTTTTGTAATTATTGGGTCGGCAATAGCTTCGGAATTGTTTGCCGGTGATGAGACCCCTGTTGGAAAGAAAATTCAGGTGGGAAATGCTGCTTATAGAGTTCTTGGTGTATTGAAGTCTCAGGGAACGAGTTTTGGCGGCACCGGCGATAAATTTTGCCTGATTCCCATTTCCAGCATGCGAAAAACTTTTGCGGGGTATTATGATTATTCATATCGCATAACGATCATGCCTTTAAGCCCTGATGATCTGGAGCTGGCAAAAGATGAGGCCGAAGGAACTTTCAGGCGCATCCGTAGATTGACATTATACGATGAGAATGATTTTCGCATTCGCAGTGCTGACCGCGTGTCAAACATGATGTTGGAAAACATCAGCGTTGTAACCATTGGTGCAACGATCATTGGCCTGATTACACTGGTGGGTGCCGGCATAGGATTGATGAACATCATGCTGGTTTCTGTGGCTGAAAGAACCCGGGAAATTGGTGTCAGAAAGGCTTTGGGGGCTAAAGCTTCCACGATAAAACAACAATTTTTATTTGAATCCGTATTCATTGGCCAATTGGGAGGTGTGTTGGGCATTGTGTTGGGAATCCTTGCGGGAAACGGAGTTGCTCTTATCACAGGCGGCGGTTTTATTGTTCCCTGGGGATGGGTGATCTCAGGTGTCCTCTTGTGTTTTGTTGTAGGGGTAGCATCCGGTTATTTCCCGGCTGTGAAAGCCTCGCGCCTTGATGCGATCGAAGCACTCAGGTACGAATAAAAAAACCGCCCTGAAGAAAGCAGGACGGTTTTCTTTATCAAATTAAGTCCAATTAAATCAATTTTTGAATCAAGTCAACAACACGTACAGAGTATGCCCATTCGTTGTCATACCAACTGATGATTTTAACCATATTGTCATTTACCATGGTTAATGAGGAATCAAAAACAGATGAATGCGGATTTCCAATGATATCGGCAGAAACCAACGGATCGGTTGTGTATTGTAATATGCCTTTCATGTGATTTTCGGCTGCTTCTTTAAAAGCCTTATTGATTTCTTCTTTGCTCGCTTTTGTGTTAAGTGTAGCTGTAAAATCAACGAGAGAACCATTTGGTGTTGGCACGCGCACAGCCATTCCATCCAATTTGCCGTTAAGTTCAGGAATGACTTTTCCCACAGCAATGGCTGCACCGGTTGTAGTGGGTATTTGAGAGACAGCAGCAGCCCTGCCACGGCGTAAGTCTTTATGTGGTGAATCCAGCGTAACCTGATCATTGGTGTAAGAATGTATGGTTGTCATTAATCCCTTGTCTATCCCAAACTTATCGTGCAGTACTTTGACAAGGGGAGCCAGACAGTTTGTTGTGCATGAAGCGTTGGAAACACATGTATGCTCCGGTTTTAACATTTCATCGTTTACCCCCAGTACAATCATAGCATCAATCTCATCTTTTGCTGGAACAGTTAATATTACTTTTTTCGCTCCTTTTTTCAGATGATCTCCATATCCGCCTTTAGCATCTTCACGTTTTCTGAAAATCCCTGTTGATTCAATCACAACATCAGGTGTGGTTTGCCATGGGATTGATGCAGGAGATTTTTCCGCATGCACAGGGATTTCGAGGCCATCAACCACCAAATTTGAATCTGTATAGGATACATCTTTGTCATAAATTCCTTGTGTGGAATCGTATTTCAGGAGGTTTGCCAGGGTCTTGGTATCGGTCAGATCGTTAATTCCAACAATGTTTAAATTATCCCTTTCAAGGGCAATTTTAAAAGCGCTTCGACCAATGCGACCGAATCCGTTAATAGCTATGTTTATTTTTGACATAAGATAAAGTTTTAAATGATGATTATTATTTATAATTCTTTATCACAAAATATAAAGGCCTTGCTGTTAGCAAAGCCTTTTATTTATGTTATTGTTCCATTAATTTACAACCAGGCGTGATACTTCAACATGCCTTCCATCATCTACATGGATGATATAAGTACCTCTTTTGAGGCTGCTTACATTCATGGATTTGTTGTGAACACCTATCTGTAAACCATTAAATTGTTGTTGTTTCATCAACCTTCCGTTGATGTCATACACTTTCAGCGTTACATCACCGGGAGAATCCAGGCTAAATTCAGCATTTATATTATCTGAAGCCGGATTGGGGTAAATATTCAGTTCTGAATCCGTTTGATTTGCCAGTTCTTCATTTGGTTCAATTCCAACAGGCCCTTCAAAATTATCACAACGAAAGATACCACGTCCGTGAGTTCCTGCCCAAATATGTCCGTGATTTTTAACAGGGGTAAACTGTTTAAGGTCATTATTATATCCATTGGGAAAAATTTGCTGTCTCATGTCGTAAACAGCAACATAATCGGCCCCGTTTGTTTCGTCAGTCCAACTGGGGTTTGTTGCTGCAATGAAATTTGTTGCAAAAATTCCATACTCACCACCTACAATTACCCTGTTTCCATTGTTCCATAAAACAATTGCATCATACAATGGCATTTGAGGAAGATCCCCTTGTTTATCTGAAAATGTACCTGTTCCGCTTGTTTGATCAGCGGTTGTTGCTTCTGTTGTATAGTAGATGTTGGTTGAATTACCGAATTGCCCTAATGTTATTACAACTTTTTTGGCATCATTTGGATCAATGGCAATCCCGGTAATATAGCGGTTTGTAAATTTACCTATCCTGGTTTTAGTCAAAACACATTCCTCGTGATCAACATCCAGTGTAGAGTCAGCGTAAGCATTTTCGAAGCCGGAGATTCTGAATAGGCTACCGTCTTGGTTTGCAACAAACAGATTCTCACCTTTGGCATCCCACTCAAGAATTTCCACCATACCTACATTCCGTGCAACAGGGACCCAGGGAGCAGGGTCTTCTCTGAAATTAAGAGGTTCACGCGTTGCATAAACTGACCCGTCAAAACCAACAGCCAGCATTGCCTGATAGCGATCAGGTACCATGATGGTATCCCCTTCTGAATAAAAATGATCAGCTTGCCATGTCATGCTCAGGTCGGATGAAGTTTCACTAGGTATCTGAACAGTCGAGTTCAATGGTGTATTGGATTGGAAAACATATTCAACATAATCTTTGGAGTTGATGTCATAAAAGGATTCCCATAACGCAATCGGTGTAACAAAGCTAGCTGCACCTGATTCTCCGACTTCAATTTCGGAGGTGACCCTGCCATTATAAAAAGGAAACATGGTACCTTCAGCTCCCTTTTCTTCTGAGCGATATAAAGTACCATAATAAACCGTAGAGAAAATGATGTTTGGTTTGATTTGCGAAATAGCAGCATAGCCGCCGTCACCGCCACTGACTCTTCTAAAAGGATACTCAGTTCCGTCAGTTATTGTTTGATTTGGATTATAATATTGTGTTCCGTTATCTTGAGTTCCGCCAATCATACTACCATCCGGGCCATGTCCGATGGCATAAAACTGAGTGATATTATAATTTTTATTCAAATTTTCCCATGAATTTCCTCTGTCAAGTGAGCGGTATATTCCGCCGTCGCAACCTACCAATACAATATCCGGATTATTGGGATGAAACTTGATTTCATGATGATCAACATGTACATGACTTGGGCTGGTGGTTTCAACATAATTACTGCCAAAAGATTTTATTTCCCAGTTTCCTCCTTCCTTCCATTTCCACAGGCTTTGCTGTCCGCCAAGGATAATTTCATTTTTGTTGTCGGGAAACACAGCAATTATATTATCAAACGTTCCCTGATCGCCAAGCGGGTTAAAAGTATCACTGCCTCCCTGACCAATGATTTCCCAGTATAAACCACCGTCAGTGGAGCGGTAAATGTTTAAAAGGGATCCGTCACCTTTAGATGCTTGACAATAGATATAATTTGGATCTGTGGGGGCAATATCAAATTCTAAACGTCTCGCGGAAGAAGATATCTGATTGTCCTCACTGCCTGATACGTTTTCATACGTTCCCTGAGCTCCTCCATCATGTGACACATAAGCCTCGTCACCAATGCTTGCAATGACAATACTGCCGTCTGTGCTGATTTTTACATCGCCTGCAAAACCTGACAATGGGCCGCCTGCGATATTTTCTACCGGGTTGGTCCATGTCTGACCACCATCTTCCGTCAGGCGTAATCCGCCATTGGTAGCAGCAAAGATACGATTGGCATTGTTTGGATCAGCAGCCAGTTTGTTTACATAAGAAAAAACGGATTGAACATCACTTTCATAAGTTGATGCCAGGTGTGTAAATGTTTCTCCATCGGTTGATTTCCAAATGCCTGCACCTTTAAGCCCACGTTTACCAGTACCGGCAGGATAAGGTTTATAATGGCCTTCACCCGTACCGAAGTAAATATCCCCATTAGCTGCCTGACACATGCTCGCAATGGCAAGATTTGGAAAATTACTGGTGTATTCACTGCCTTCATAGTGAATTTGTTCCCATGATAGTCCGGCAGTTGTGGATTTCCATAATCCACCGCTAACACCACCTGTGTAAATGATGTTAGGGTTATTCATGTCAAAAACAATTGCCCTTGTGCGGCCGCCAATGTTGGTAGGACCTATATCTTTCCATTGCAGGTCAAGTGATGCTTTTTTCTTCTGCAAAGTTTTGATCTGTGCATGTGCTTTTCTGATATCTTTTATGTCAACACGTCCGGTTTCCTGGTTAGCCCTGCGCTCATGGATCCATTTTGCAGCTCCTTTGTAGCCGGCTTCATATACAGGGTTGTTGTTTCGGGTTGTGTATTTTCCTTTTTCTGCCTGATTATGCGAAAAAAAGAGTCCAATTATTGTTCCTGTAAGAACAACCACAATTCCAATTCTAAATAAGTGCTTCATTTTCATAATATTATCTTTTATTTGTCAGCTGTTGCCAACACAGTTTTTCAAGCCACTAATATAATTACTATTGATTAAAACACCAAGTTTTTTATTACAATCTTATGTGTCATCAGTTATTTTCTTTTTCCTTTTTTCTGAAAAATTTTCTAGCATCACGGGAAATTAATGTACTGTACTTATAGCCAAAACGAAATGAACAATACAACGAAAGAAAAAATTGTTTTTCATGTTCTGCAAGAATGGTTATTTTTTTTGGAAAGACTTCAGTATAGGCACCAATCTCTAATGCATTGGTTTTATATCTGTCGTTGCTGAACTCGAAATTCATTGATGCTTTCAGGTAGCCCCCAGGTGTAATTCTGGTTTCACCGACGCCCTTAAAAAAAGATTCCCTTGACACGATATCAACGGGATTATGATGATTGAGACTGAATTTTTGGGGGCTGGTGTAAAAAATTTGTTGATTGCCGATAATTTCAGAGCTGTCAACAACCTCATAATAAATGGGTTTTTCAATTGCAAGTACTGTGCCTCCTGACAACTGGTACGATATGTTGATGGAATTCTTATCTTGTTTGCTGAAAATTTCTTTTTTTGTCCCCGTTCCGACATGCAGGTTGAAAACAGAATTTACTTTTCCATAAACAAATTTTTTTTGGTTGTCAAAATAAGGATTGTACACTTTGATTTCTTTTGGATCTTTCACATAGCTAAAATCGATTTCAAGAAATCCCCGTGTTTTATTTGTATATCTCCAGCCAAAACGGTAGTCGATTCCCCAACCATTGGATATTAATTTACCTCCTAATGAATGTTGATTGTAATAATTGAGTTCTTTTTGTTTTATGATTTCCCCTTGTGAATAACCAAACAAAGGCAAGCAGATAAATGCCAGTATTTTAAGGTATTTAGCCATTTCGAAATATGCCTTAGTGTATCAGAAACGCAATCAACATGCATGTTGATTTTACGCAGTTTCGCCTTCTCTTTGATCCTGCATATATAGATTCGTGGTGTTATCTGAACCGTTGTAGGCAGGACAATCCTGTGTGCTTCCACAAGACACAAATAATACCGATAGTAATACAATCGTCAGTAGTATAACTGCTGCTTTTTTCATAAAATTTACTTTTAATTCTGCTTACAAAGTACAAATATAACCCATATATTGTTTATCTTACCTGTATTTTTGATATTTTATTAACAGTTTATTTAAAACAACTTATAAGCAGATAATCAGAAATGTAGGATTACTTTTTCAACAATTATTTGCCTGTTTTTATACAATATAACGTATTGGTTGTTTATCTATTGTCTGACAGTCAGTGAATTTTAGTGGGTGTGCTAATGATTCTTTTGAATATAGTGTCAAGTCAAGCCAAAGTGTAAAATCTATGCCACTAAAACAAACTTGTATTGAACTCCGATAGCTATCGGAGCCGAAATAAAAGCATTAAATTCAATGAAAAAAAATATTCTGCCAATAATTACACGAATATATCTGATGAGACACCAATTGAGCAAAAGGAAATGAAATTATTATATTATGTTGAATAGGGCTTAAGCTGATAATCAAATCCCCACATCAATCCATGTAGAGGTTGTTTATTGGGAGTGGTACCGATGACACAGTGTGCTTGTTTGTTTTGTTGTTTGATAAGTGCTTTAATTTCATTGATCCTGGAATTATATACATCTGACTTGATGCCACTGTTGTTGCCCCATGCACAAATAATATGATCAGATTGTCTTAAAATATGCTTTATTGCCTCATCATTTTCAGGCCCTGTGATGAATTCTTTACCGTGCCGGTTTAATAATAGATTGACTTCCTTCGCATCTGTTGCCCTGATGGCAAAAATATTCAGGATGCTGAGTTTAGCAGCTGAGGCAAAATGTTTATACACATAGGTTTCTACTTTCCGTATGGTGGCATCAGCTTTGAAGGCGTCAGCAGAACTGGGGTTTTTTAAAATAACACAAATATGCTCACGTTGACTTTCCATTAATAAAGAAGGTTTGTATTTCATATCCAGAGTGTATCTGTAAACTTTATCTGTAGAAAATCCTGCATTAATGCTGTCTGGATCTATTTCTTTAAAATGAGGTATTTGACGTCCGATTCTTGCCATTGCTATTGTTTATATGGTTTTATTAACTTTGCCGAAAATAATAAATAATTGTGACAAAATCTAAATTACCTCTGATTGAAAATTTAAAAATTGTTGACATCGCATCCAAAGGACAGGGAGTAGGGAAACACGATAACCGTGTGATTTTTGTTCCCGGCCTGGTTCCCGGAGATATTGCAGATGTGCAGTTAATTAGAAAAAAGAAATCGTTTTTTGAAGGAGTTGCTGTTCATATCAGACACTATTCAGATTACAGAACTGATCCTTTTTGTGATCATTTCGGTAGCTGCGGAGGATGCAAGTGGCAGAATATGTTGTATGATAAACAATTGTTTTTTAAAGAAAAGCAGGTGAGGGAGCAATTATTACGCTTGGGGGATTTGACATTTCCCTGTCCAAAACCAATTTTACCCTCGAAAAAAACAAAATATTACCGGAATAAACTTGAATATAGTTTTTCTGATAAAGCCTGGTTAACAAAACAAGAGATTGATTCAGGTAAAAATTTCTCAGAAAAGAAGGCATTGGGATTTCATGCCCCGGGGCGTTTTGATAAGGTGCTTCAGGTTGACAAATGTTACCTTCAGGCAGAGCCAACAAACCTTATCCGGAACGCTGTGCATGCTTTTGCTGTTGATAACGAATTGACTTATTATAACCCAAAAAGTCACACCGGACTGTTACGAAATTTAATGATCCGCATTACCCGGAAATCTGATGTCATGGTTGTGCTGGTTGTTTCAGCATTTTCAGAAAAAGTAAAACTTTTGCTTGAGTACATCCGGGATAAATTTCCCCAAATTGATTCCCTGATGTACATTGTCAATACAAAAAGAAACGACAGTGTTTTTGATCTTGAAGTTGAATTGTTTGCCGGAAAGCCATATATAACTGAGGAACTGGATGGACTGCAATTTAAGATAGGGCCAAAATCATTTTTTCAAACCAATACATTGCAAACAGAAGTATTGTACAATCAGGTAAGGGTAATGGCGGGTGCTGATAAAACAAAGCATATTTATGATCTGTATTCAGGAACAGGATCACTGTCGTTGTTTCTTGCGAGGGATGCAAAAGAAGTAACAGGGGTGGAAATTGTTGAGGATGCTGTCTCGGATGCCAGAATAAATGCTGAAATGAACGGACTAGACAACCTTTCATTTTATGCCGGTGACATGAGAAAAGTTTTGACTCCTTCTTTTATCAATCAGCATGGAAAACCGGATGTTGTGGTTCTGGATCCCCCGCGTGCCGGTGTGCACAAGGATGTCATTAAAATATTATTGGAAATAATGCCTGAAAAGATTGTTTATGTTAGTTGCAATCCTGCAACACAGGCTCGTGATTTGAACCTGATGAAAGAGGCCTTCAGTATCCGGAAAGTACAGCCGGTGGATATGTTTCCACATACACAACATGTGGAAAATGTTGTGTTGTTGGAAAAAGAATAATGTTTTTCTAACTTTACGTTGATTAAAAAAAAAAGTATTATGAGTCAGACAGCATTGATAACCGGAGCTACAGCAGGCATAGGTGAAGCTACTGCTGAACTGCTTGTTAAAAATGGTTACAGGGTGATCATCACAGGACGCAGAAAAGAACGGCTTGTTGCAATTGGTGATAGATTGAAATTACAGCATAATGGCAGGGTACATGCTTTAAAATTTGATGTCAGGAATAGAGCAGCTGTTGATGAAGCCATTTCAGGTTTGCCTGCAGACATGGCTGATATTGATATTCTGATTAACAATGCCGGCCTGGCATCAGGGTTAGACCCTGTGCAGGATGGTGATATTGAAGATTGGGATAAAATGATCGACACCAACATTAAAGGCTTGTTGTATATTACCCGCAGGATAGTTCCCGGTATGATTGAAAGAAAAAAAGGACATATTGTTAATATAGGTTCAATTGCAGGAAGGGAAGTCTATCCCAATGGTAATGTATATTGTGCTACCAAACATGCAGTAGATGCACTTACAAAAGCCATGCGGCTGGATTTACTGGAAAAAGGAATCCGAGTTACACAAATAGCTCCCGGAGCAGTTGATACAGAATTTTCTGTTGTGCGCTTTCACGGTGATGAATCCAAGGCTGAAGAGGTTTATAAGGCCTATGAGCCCCTGCAGGCTGTTGATGTGGCTGAAACCATTTTGTTCGCTATTTCAAGGCCCCCTCATGTTAACATCAATGATATTCTGGTTATGCCTTCTGCACAGGCTTCAGCCACAGCGTTTCACAAAGATGCAGACGACAACTGGTAATCGCATCATAGGCAGTTTAACATGCTCACTATACCGCTTGCAGGTTTAAGGTGAAAAGATGAAATAATAGAATTATCTTCAATACTGCACTTCGTAGTATCCTGACGAGATACTTATGGTTTGTCCACTGCCATCGTCAACATTAAAGAAAAATGTGCCTTTTAAAATGCCATTGTCAGAGTCATGCTGGGATATTGTGGTTGACCCGGCAGTTGCTGGTAGGTTGGTTAAAGATTCCTGATAATAAGCCATAGCAGGTCCATTGGTTGAGTCTATGCTAAGGATTCCGGGTTGTGCATCTTTAGGTATATCCAGTGTGATACTTTGAAAAGAGCTGCTCGACGATCCTGTGATTCTAATGTAAGTGTCGGAGGTATCTGATGTAACAACAGAATTGGCATCATAAGATTCTCCATTAATGTTTGCAGTCAGCATATTGGTAATCTGTGTAGTGTCATCATTGGTATTAATGTATTTGTAGGGGACTTTTGTAAACTCTCCATTGGAGATGACTTTTGATGCATTTGAATTTTGTTTGTATGCTCTGAAATTAAATGATCCTGAAATGGTTTTGTCATCTTCGTTGATTGAAGATACCCGGACTTGTCCTGTTCCAGCCTCATTGTTACTTGTGCTGTAAATATCAGCATAGGCACTGGTATTTGGGATAAGTATGCCTTCATGCATATTGCCGGAACTTAATGTGTAAATACCTTTTTCTCCACTGTAAATGGTTAATTGTATGGATTGCCCGTCTGCAGATGTTCCGTAAATGCGAATCTGATCTTTGGAAAGCTTTGCATTGGGCTCCGGGCAGCGCCAGGTACTGCCGTCAAGAAGGGCTGTCATAAGTGGGCGGTTTGTATTGATGTTATCCTCTTCACATGCAGTATTAAAAAATATTAATATTAAGAGAGAAACCAGTATTTTGAGTGATTTTATTTTCATATTTAATGATGTTTTTGCTTTGCAAAGATACTATTATTAAGACTTAAAAAAAAGCAAATGGGTTGCCTTTATGTAGGATTAATTTGGGGCTGCAATTATTTTTTTTTGTTGATTTTATTCAGGCAGTCTTCCAAAGCATCCTCAATTTGATCATACTTATATTTAAATCCGGCTTCCAGTAAACCCTTTGGAATGACAATGGGATTGTTAATAAGGTGCATTAGTCCCCTTCCAAAAACAAGATTGATTATAAATGGGGGGAGGCTAAACCGTACTTTTGTATCAAATGCTTCTGCCAATGCTTCTGAAAACTCTTCATTGCTAATAATGGAAGGTGCAGTGAGGTTATATATTCCCTGAAAACTATCATCTGCTATGCTGGCCTCATAAAAAGCGAGGAGATCATCAATGTGTATCAAGGGCATTGGATATTCCTTATGTCCGATTTTGGCTCCCATGCCAATTTTAAACAACCAGATTACCCGTGATAATATGCCACCATTCCCAAGTACAATACCCATTCTGGTGATAATTGTTCTGGTTTTTTTGTTCTGTATAGTTTTTACAGGTGCTTCCCAGTCTTTGCATAAAGTGCCCAAAAAATTATCTGCATAATCAGTACTTGATTCGTCATGGTAATGAATGTTGTTATATATCCCAATTGCTGAGGTGCTTATAAAAAGATTGGGTGGGCTTTTCATGTTCTCAATCACGTGGGCGATGTTTCTTGTGGTAGTAACACGGCTGTTATATATTTTTTTAAGATTATGACGTGTCCAACGTTTTGTTATAGGTGATCCAGCGACGTGTATGATCACATCGGCATCTTCAAGAAACCTGCCAAGGGCAGACCTGTCATAAAGGGCTTTTCTTGGAACACTGATGATTTTATGCCCCCTTGTTAAAAAATGCTTTTTTATGTTTTGCCCAATAAACCCATTACTTCCCGTAACAGCAATTATCATTGTCCGACCTCCTTAATTAAAAACATGTTAAGCTTTTCTTTTGTTGTGATTTTGTAAATTTTCCCTTCTTTAGAAACACTTATTTCGCCTGTTTGTTCAGAAATAATGATAACAACACTGTCAGTACGTTCGGTTATTCCTATAGCTGCCCTGTGTCTGAGCCCCATGCTTTTTGGGATGTCAACACTTTGTGATACAGGCAAAACACAACCTACTGCTTTTATTTTATCTTTCACAATAATAAGGGCACCGTCGTGTAAAGGTGAATTCTTGTAAAAAATATTACTGATAAGCCTGCTCGAAATATCAGCATTAATCACTTCACCACTGCTGGTATAGGTTTTTAATTCTGAATCTTTAGATACCACAATTAATCCGCCAATATAATTTTCAGATAAATAATACACAGCTTTTACAATGTTTTCAATATGTGATTTACTGACAGGTGATGCTTTATAAAAATAACGCATGAATGGTAAATGACGGTTGAGAAAATTTTGATTCCCCAACATCAGCAGAAATTGCCTGATCTCTTGTTGAAAAACAATCAGTAAAGCAATTACGCCGACACCGATAACCTGTCCTAAGATTGAGCCTAGCAACTCCATGTTCATTGCCTTTATTAGCAACCAGAATAAATAAATGGAAAAAACACCTATAAAGATACGCATTGCTACAGTGCCTCGTATCAATAAATAAAGCTGGTAAAGCAGGAATGCCACCAGGAATATGTCAACTAAATCGAGAAAACGGATGCTGATAAATGCGTGTATCATAAGTTGCCCGAAGATATAAATAATTATTGAATCACATTACCAATTCTTGTTGAAACTGTTTTTTGTTTTCATTACAAGTTTTACCGCATGGTTTGCTGCAGCCACATCATGGACACGCAGGATGTCAGCTCCGTGCAGAATTGCCATTGCATGCAATGCTGAAGTTTCCGGCAGGGTTTCCGATATAGGAATCTGTAAAAATTTAGTAATCATGCTTTTGTGTGAAATCCCAACCATGATTGGATAACTGAAAATTTTAAATCGCTCCAGATGATGTAGTAGCATGAAATTTTGTTCTGTTGTTTTTCCGAAACCAAATCCGGGATCGACAATGATATCATGGATGTGTTTTTTTCTCAACTTTGCTGTTTGTTGATGAAAAAATGTCAGGATGTCACCAGGAAAATCTTTATAGCTGGGATTTTTTTGCATGGTGGATGGTGTTCCCTGCATGTGCATCATAACATAAGGAAGCTGGTTTCTGGCCACCACATCAAACATGTCAGGATCCATCCGGCCGCCTGAAATATCATTGATAATACCTGCTTTGTATTTTTCAACAGACCGATGTGCAATTTCTGAACGAAAGGTATCAACAGACACAGGTAGTTCAGCAGATATGTTTCTTATGATATCCAATGCTTTATCAAGCCTTTCCCATTCTTTTTCTGCAGAAATAATTTCAGCCCCTGGACGCGATGACATGCCTCCCACATCAATGATGTCAGCACCTTCATGGATAATTTTGCTGATACGCTTCCTGATATTGTCTGTTGTTATGTAACGGCCACCGTCATAAAATGAATCTGGGGTAACATTTAAAATACCCATAATACGGGGAATTTTAAAATCCAAAAGTTTTCCGTTTATATTCACAGACTGTTTTTGAGTAAACATATTTTTTGTTCATCTTTGTTTGCGTGATAAAATTAATATAAATAATAATGTCAAATGAAACGAACATGAAAATGATTAAAATTCATCGTGAGTTTCATATGACCGTTGAAAATATAAAAATAAACATATGAAATTTCTGGTAATCGAGGGATTGGATGGTGCCGGCAAGTCAACACAAGTTGGGATGCTCAAAAATTGGCTGTCTGAACAAGGCATTCCTTATGAATACATTCACTTTCCACGTGTGGAATCACCTGTTTATGGTGATCTTGTCGGAAGGTATTTGCGTGGTGAACTTGGGAATATTGAAGATGTCAATCCATACCTTGTTGCTTTATTATTTGCAGGCGATCAGAAAGATGCTTCTGATTTGATTCGTCAGTGGCGTGAAGGTGCAAAATTTGTTTTGGTGGACCGGTATGTATATTCCAACGTTGCATATCAGTGTGCCAAGTTCAAATCTAAAAATGAGCGGACAGAATTGATGCACTGGATATTGAAAACCGAATTTGATCATTTTAACATTCCTGTACCGGATTTAAGCATTTACCTGGATGTGCCGCATGATTTTGTGAAATCTCAACTTGTTGATAAGAGGCGGATTGGTAGTGAACGGAATTATTTGAAAGGCAAAGATGATATTCATGAAGCGGATATGGACTACCAGGTGGAAGTAAGGAAAATGTATCAAATGATGATTAGAAAGCAGGTGGGGCTAAAGGCTTTAAATTGCGCAGATTCCTCTGGGAAGATGTTGCCGGCTGATGCAATATTTCAGAAAATGATTGATGTGTTGAAACGTGAAGCCATTTTAAGTATATGATGTAAAACATACAAAAAAGTTGCTGGCTACAGTGCGTGTTTTTTCGTTCAGCATGATTGCATCATAGAAATCTGATAATTGTCATTCTAATTAATGCAATGAATGATTACATTTGGGCGTTTAAAATAAAAAATGTTGATCTATGAAAATTTTATGTAATATATTCCGGATTATTCTTGGTGTTATCTTTGTGTTTTCCGGTTTTGTCAAAGTTGTGGACCCCATGGGGGTAGAGTTTAAATTTGTGGATTATTTTATGGCCATGGGGCTGGATTTTCTTGAACCTGCTGCCCTGACATTTGGAATAATTATGTCTGTAGCGGAATTGCTGATCGGGATTTCATTGCTTTTTAATCTGGAACCAAAGCTTGGTTCATGGGGTGTTATGTTATTTATGATTGTTTTTCTCCCCCTGACACTGTGGATTGCCATTGCTGACCCGGTACAGGATTGCGGATGTTTCGGAGATGCTATCATTTTATCCAACTGGACAACCTTCTGGAAAAATGTGGTGATCATGGCCATGACAGTACCGGTTTTTCTCAGACGTAAAGGTTTTAAACCTAATTTGCCACAAAGCATTCAATGGACAGTTTTGATTGTTTTTTCTGTTGCTACTGTTTGGCTTTCAATATATTGCTATCAGCACTTGCCGATTTTGGATTTTCGTCCATACAGAATCGGAAACAACATCCAGGCAGGTATGGAAATACCAGATTCAGAAAAAAATAACCTTCCTGAATATGAAACGGTTGTTGTTTATAAAAATACAGAAACAGGGGAAGTAAAAGAGTTTAATCTTGACAACATCCCCGATGGTGAAAAATGGGAATGGCAGGAAACAAAAAACAAGCTCGTTAAAGAAGGATATGTGCCTCCAATTCATGATTTTAGTATTACTACCATGCCCTTGAGTTTTCAAGATACACGTAAACAAACATTCATAAACCATGAAGATTTATTTGATGCCACTTATGTTTATGAGCTTAACGGTCATACTGAGGAATTTCCTGTAGATGAACTGCCACTGTCAGAATGGTCTTTTGTGTCTGTTGATTCTGAAAAAGAGATACAACCACAAAACATTGGACTTACCTATGAACAAAATGGAGACAGCAAAGAGTTTACCCTGTTTGATCTGCCAATGGAACCCGAATGGCGATTTGTTGATGCTGTTTATTATAACACTGAAAATGATGTAAAACAGGATAAAGAAATGCCTGAAGACATTACCGACCTGGTACTTGAAGATGAACGATATACATTTTTTATCATAAGTTGGGATATTATGAAAGTGAAAAATAAAGACATCGAAAAATTGAGTAATTTGTACAATTATTGCGATATAAATGATATGAGATGCCTTTTTATGACATCGTCAACGGAAGAAGATGTAATGTCTTTTGTAGAGAACAAGGATGCTTATTTTGATTTTTTCAGTACAGATCCAATTACGCTGAAAACCATGGCCAGGTCAAATCCTTGTATTATGTTGGTTAAAAAAGGAACCATACTGAATAAATGGCCTTATAAAGATTTTCCCGGTGTTGATAATTTGAGTGAGCACCTTGTGGCACAATCCATGCAAAAACAGGTGGTGAAATCTGAAAAATTTTTGGTGTGGATGATTGGATTTGGTGTTTTCCTGTTTTATGCTTTAATTCATATCGTTATAAATTATTTAAGGCGTAAAAACATTTTAAATGAAAAAAGATCATGGGAATGAAACCAAAAATTGTAGCTGCTAACTGGAAAATGAATACTGATTTGCAGCAGGGAATTAAACTAGCTGCGGAGATTAATAACAAGGTAAATGCTTCTACTGTGGATCCGCATGTCCTCATTATCCTTGGAGTGCCATTTACCCATTTAAGCGAAATTGCCAAAATTTTGGATTACAGGAGAATCTCACTGGCTGCCCAAAACTGTGCTGAATTTGATTCCGGTGCATACACTGGAGAGGTTTCTGCAGAAATGATTAAATCCACCGGGGCGCATTATGTAATCATAGGGCACAGTGAAAGACGACATATTTACAGGGAGTCTCATGAAAGCCTTCGGAACAAAGTTGATATATGCCTGAAAAATGCCCTGAGGCCCATATTTTGTTGTGGTGAAACCCTGGATGACAGAAAAAAAGGCATGCACAAAAAAGTGGTGGAGGATCAGCTCAAAGCATCGTTTTTTCATGTCGATCAGGAAAATCTAAAGCGCAGCATCATTGCCTATGAACCGGTATGGGCGATTGGTACAGGCGAAACCGCCTCCCCTGAACAAGCTCAGGAAATGCACGCGTGGATACGCACATTGTTACAGGAGCATTATGAAAATGTAACTGTTGATGATGTACCTATACTTTACGGGGGGAGTGTCAAACCCGAAAATGCAACTGAGTTGTTTAAACAGAAAGACATCAATGGAGGTCTCGTTGGTGGGGCATCCTTAAAACCGGAATCCTTTGTGTCTATTTTAAATTGCTTTTAAATGGATTATATCCAGATTATAATCCCTTCTAAAAACTTAACACAGGAGTTATTGGAAATTGTCATTGCAAAATTGAGTGATGTAGGCATCGAATCTTTTGAGGAGGCTGATCATGAGTTAATTGCATACGCTCCTGGAAAAAAGTACAACCGGGATGCAATTAGCAACTTTCTCAGCGATATGTTGTTGCCATTCGAAGAGAACAAGCTCAAACCAAAAAATTGGAACGCACAGTGGGAACGCTCTTTTAAAGAAATACGTATCGATGACAGGGTATTGATAAAAGCGGATTTCCATAAACCAAAAAACTTGCCCGAGTTTGTCATCAATATTCACCCTAAAATGGCATTCGGAACAGGCCACCATGAAACCACACGACTGATGATACGACACATGTTAAATATTCCGTTGTGTGGAAAAACGGTACTGGATTGGGGGACAGGCTCTGGTGTGCTGGCCATTCTGGCCGAAAAACGAAAAGCCAATACAGTGGTAGCTGTTGATAATGATGTCTTTGCTGTAGAAAATGCAAAAAACAATGCCACTATAAACGGATGTGAAAAGATCATAATAAAGCAGGGGGACCTGGATGTTGCAGGTGAAAATGAAACCTACGATCTTTTATTAGCGAATATCAATAAAAACACACTTATTCATCATGCTGTTTCCCTGAAAGACCTGCTCAAAAAAAATGCGCATGTGCTGTTGTCAGGATTTTTAATGTCGGATGTATATGACATCAGAGATGCATTTGAACAACATGGCCTGACATTTGAACGTTTGCTTAGAGAAAACGATTGGTGTGCTGCCTCGTTTTCTTTTGCTGGTGCATCATAATATTATTATTTTTATCGGATAAATTGCTGATATTTATGGTTAAGAAAAAAGCACAATTGATTGGTCTGTTTTTGTTTTTCCCCTTTTTTCTTTTTTCACAAGGAAGTTATCCTGAAGATCATGCAAAATTTTGTGAAGATTTTTGCAAAGACCTGAGTAAAGTCAGACTTGAAGGAAAAGAAGGTAAAGAACTGTCGGAATCTTTTGAAATATTTTGGAACTCTGATAGCTTAAGCCATGAAGGAAAAGATGCCTTTATTGAAACAGCCAGTTTGCTTGTTTCAAAAGGAGCCAGAGACTGGCCACATCTTTTTATTTATGCGGAGAATATGATGTTGTTTTCCCGGCATGAGTTTAACAAACAATATCAGGAATGGCGTAATGGCCTGACCATATTGCTAAATGAACGTAATTATATCAATGCAAAAAAAATATCGGAATACCAGTTTTATGCCAATGAATTGCTCAGGGATTCTATTATGTTCCGGCATCCAAGAGTGTTGTGGAAAGTGTCCCATTTTCCTGATAATATTGGTTACTCTGAAGAAAAAGGGGTCTATATCCATTTTTCTAATGTCAATATATATGGTTTATACGGCAATGACAGTGTTATTATCAAGGGAACATCAGGTACGGTATTCCCGGGAGAGGAACTGTGGAAAGGACAGCATGGCAGGGTTAGCTGGGAGCGTGTGTTGTTAAATCCAGATTCTGTCTATGCAGATTTGAACCGTTACAGTATTGATTTGACAAAACAGGGTTATACGGCTGATTCAGCCCGTTTTGTGAACTTATATTATTTTGAAGATACCTTGTATGGGACACTGGAAGACAAAGCCCTGAATATTGATAAGCTATCAAAATCAAGTTATCCGCGTTTCAATACCTACACCAAAAAGTTTGAAATGAAAGGGGTGCTGGAAGGCATTGATTATGAAGGAGGTTTTTCAATGAAAGGACAGCGTTTTATTGGTACCGGTGTAAAAGACCAGAAAGCCAGAATAACCATTGCCAAAAGTGATACCATAAAGCTTGTTGCTCAAAGTGAGGCTTTTGTGCTTGATCCCAGACAGGTGTTCTCAGATAATACGGAAATCACCCTTCATATTAGCGATGATTCCATATATCATCCCAGCCTGATAATGAAATATACGTTTAAAAACAAGTTATTGGATCTCCAACGGAACAAAGAGGGCATGTCTAAAGTATATTTTACCAATTCATATCATAAGCTTCATATGGATTTCACCTGGCTTCAGTGGGAAATTGAAAAATATAAAATGCAATTTGGCTTGCTTAAATCCTTGTCCGGTGTAAATGAAGCATCTTTTGAATCAGCAGATTTCTTTTCCAAGAAAAGGTATGGTGATATTCAGATGCGTGACGAAGTGCATCCTTTTATAAGACTCGAAAATTTTGTTGGTGAATGGGGATCCCCGGAATTTAGTCTCACAGATTTCTCCCGCTATATAAATTATTCACCTTTTCAGGTAGAACAATTGCTGTTACGCTTAGCTTATCAGGGATTCATTCAATATGACCCGGCATCTGAGAGGGCTAAAATAAAACCCGAAATGTGGTCTTATCTTGATGCCAGCCGGGGAAAAATTGATTATGATGTGATTCAGTTTAATTCCAAGACACGGGGCAGAACACCAAATGCAACCCTGAGCCTTTTGAATTATGACCTTCAGATCAACGGTGTACCCGACGTGCATTTGTCAGACTCCCAGAATGTGGAAATATATCCCATTGACAAAAAAATCACCATGAAGAAAAACCGTGATTTTATTTTTAATGGTACATTAAAAGCCGGCCAGTTTTTCTTTTATGGTCATGAATTTAAGTTTGATTATGGCAATTTTAAATTGGATATGCCACGTTGTGATTCCATGAAAATGCTGGTGGAATCCGGTCAGGTACTCGCTGACGGAGGTAAAGTGCTGAAAATAGTACAAGCTACCATTGAAGATGTACAGGGTGAGTATTTTATTGATGACCCGGAAAACAAATCCGGAAAACTTGATATGAAACAATATCCGCAGTTCATTTCTGAAAAAGACAGTTATGTCTATTATGATGATAAACACATTTTTGATGGTGTGTATAAACGCCATAATTTTCATTTTAAAATTGCTCCCTATGAAATTGACAGCCTCCATGGATACAGTAAAGAAAATCTTGAGTTTGACGGGGTGTTTTATTCTGCTGATATTTTTCCTGATATTGACGAGACCCTGAAAGTCAGGCCGGATTATTCCCTGGGTTTTCACCGGGTTACTCCCGAAGAAGGATATCCTGTTTACAAATCCAAAGGTGCTTATAAGAAAGATATAGACCTGAGCAACAAGGGGTTGAAAGGAGAAGGGGTTATTGAATACATTAACAGCAGTACCATTGCTGATGACATTACTTTTTTCCCGGATTCATTGCATGCACATGCTGAATCCCTGGATATGCAAGCACAAACCACCCCGGTTAAATATCCTGACGTGCAGGGAAAGAACAATAAAATCAAATGGTATCCTTATATGGATAAATTTTACGCCAAAAGCATTGATGAAAAATTCATCATGTTTGAGCAACAATCCAGTATGGAAGGTGAATTGATGCTTACACCTCAAGGGTTGGAAGGAGAAGGGGTGATGGATATTGAACAGTCAAAAACATATTCAGAGCATTTTACCTACGACAGGCATTATATTGATGCTGATACAGCTAATTTTGAACTTTTTGGTGCTGATCAGCTTGATATTGATTTTGCAACCAACAATGTAAAAGCACATATTGACTTTCCTGAACGCAAAGGACATTTTAAAACCAACGGTGAAGGAACTTATGTGGATTTCCCAAAAAATCAGTATGTAGGCTTTATGGAAGAACTGGTTTGGTACATGGATAAAACCACCATTGATATCAAAAGTGATGCAAAAACAGTCGAAGAGCTTGAAAAAGACCCAAATATGTCTGATGAGACATGGGAGGATTTGTTTCTTGAAGGACCAAAATTCATATCCGTTCACCCTGATCAGGATTCTCTGAATTTTGTTGCTCCTGAGGCTACTTATGATTTGAGAAACCATATCATTTCAGCTGAAGAAGTTAGGTTACTTCGTGTAGCTGATGCTACAATCTATACCGGAGATGGTGAAGTGGTAGTAGAGAAAAAGGCGGTGATGCGGCCACTACAGAATGCAACAATAATTGCCAATACCACCAACCGGTTTCATAAGATTGATAGTGCCACTGTTAATATACAGGGACGTAAATCCTATACTGCATATGGTAATTATGATTACAAGGATAAATCCGGACAGATACAGACTTTCCATTTTAACAGGATTGGGGTTGATGAAACAGGACAGACATACGGGTATGGTTCAATATCCGAACCTGATGGGTTCAGTCTAAGTCCGAATTTTTATTTCCAGGGGGATGTTGAATTGCATGCCAACCAGGAAAACCTGATTTTTGATGGAGGTACTAAAATTAAACATCAATGTCCGAATATCGAAAGTGAATGGTTGAAATTTAAAGCAGAAATTGATCCCGAAAACGTAAGAATTCCTGTTGACAGCGCTCCGGTAAGCATTAACCTTAATGAACTGGCTGTTGGCCTCAATATATACCGTGATTCTTCCTATATAGCCATGTACTCACCAAAGGTAAGACACACTGATCAAAATTTGTTTATGGCCGACGGATACCTTGTCTTTGATGAAAAGGATATGGCCTATAAGGTGGCTAACAAAGATAAACTTGAAGAAGAAAATATTCCCGGTAATTTGTTGAGATTCGGACGTATTGATTGCACAATGAACGGATACGGAAGATTCCATTTTTCCGATGAGTTCGGCTTGTTTAAACCAAATCCAATAGGGGTGTTTTCTCATAATCCGGAAAACGATACCACACGTATGTCTTTGGTAATGCTTATGGATTTCCATTTTAATGATAAAGCTTTTGATATTATGGCTGAAGATATTAATTCTTCAGTAGGACTTACAGGTACCGACCTGAGCAGTGATATTTATGAGCAGGCAATCCTGGAATATCTAGGACAGGAAAAAGCTGAAGATTGGTTTTCCGAACTGAGCATGGGCAATATGAAAAATACACCGAAAGAAATGGAAAACATGGTTGTTCTTACAGATGTTAATATGAAATGGTACAAAGATGAAAGCATGTTTATTCATGAAGGGCCGGTCGGAATATCTTCACTATATAATAATCCTGTGAACAAGAATGTGTTTAGCTTTATTGCTCTGGAGAAAAACCGTCGTGGCGATACATATCACATGTATTTCGAACTGGATGCTGAAACCTGGTATTATTTTCGGTATGATGCCGGTAACATGGCTGCCATATCAACAGATAAAGAATTTAATCAGGCTGTTTATGATGTCAGACCAGGGCAGCGTTTGATCAATGCCAGTGGTGATCAGCCTTCATTCCGGTACTCATTGGGATCAAAAACTTATCTCAGGCGATTCCTCAAAGATATGAATGAACTTTTTGGTTATGATGAAGATGAAGATTAATACGGTTTGTCTAATTGTCTTATTTGTTTTTTTGACAGGGTGTGTAGGTACCAACATTGACACAGATAAACAGCCTTCACGTAAAACAAATTATGCGGCCCTGTACGATCCGGGAAGTGCAAATATAAATCCCAAAGTCAGGCCATATCATGCTTCAAAGGATGAAACTTTGATCTTTTTTTCTGTAAACCTCAATAACATGATGCCCACACCCGGAAACGATGATGTTCAGGGTGGCGGCCTGCTTCTTGGTATAAAATATGCAATCAGGAATGCTGAAACCAGGGAAATTGCCGATTCAGCAACTTTAAACTACAATTTTGATCACAAAGAAAAGGGGGTTTTTATCAATTATTTTACAACAAAATTATCATCAGGAAACAATTATTTTGCTTCTGTAATCTTTATTGACAGAAATAAAAAGTCTTATAAACGTTCTGTGTTTGATATCAATAAAAAAGACACAAACAGTCCCGGCTATTATTTTGCTGAATATGTAACCAATGAAAGGATGCCCGTTTTTGATAATTTTCTATCCGGTAATCGGAAAATAAGAATTACATCTGATGTTGTTTTGAATGATTCTGTGTGGATGCTGCGTTATTCTGCAGATTCATTGCTGCCACCTGCTCCTTACAATACCGAAAGTGCAATGCCGAAAGAATTTAGACATGAACGTATTTCCGGTTATTGCCCCGGGGATACCATTAAGATTGATACCGCAGGTTTTTATTGTTTTACAACAGATACATCCCGGAATACCGGATATGGTATTTTTAAAGGATCAGTATTTTATCCCTGGATCAGACAAGCTGAGGATATGGTTCAGCCAATTAAGTATATCAGTACTCCTGATGAGTATGACAGTGTTATAAACCAGGAAGATACTAAACTGGGTGTAGATAAATTTTGGTATGAGATAGCAGAAACAAAAGACAGGGCAAGGGAATTGATACGTGTTTATTATAACAGGGTTCAACAGGCAAACCAGTTTTTTACATCGGAAAAGCCAGGATGGCAGACAGACAGGGGCATGATATATGTAGTGCTTGGGGCTCCTCATGTAGTGTATAAAGATGCAAAAAATGAAAAGTGGATGTATGGAGCAGAAGAAAACTATCAGGGCCTGGTTTTTAATTTTATTCGTGATACGGCATCATTGAGTGACAATGCATTTTTAATCATCAGGGACAAAAGGTACAAAGATGCATGGATGAAAGCTGTTCAATCCTGGCGAAATGGTTATGCATATTCTGTTCCTGAATAAATTTGTTATCATGGAAAAACGAAAAAAAAATTATGATTGTATTTTTGGTATCCATGTGGTACTTGAAGCATTGAGATCGGGAAAAAGCATTGACAAAATACAGTTGGACAGGCATTTCAAAGGTGAACATTATACGGAATTATCTATGCTTGCCAAAAAGCAGAATGTGTACATCCAGAAAGTGCCGGTTGAGAAACTTAACCGCATTACGCAAAAGAATCATCAGGGGATTATTGCATGGATATCACCGGTGCCTTTTTATAAAGTTGAGGATCTGCTTCCCGGTATTTATGAGCAGGGACAGGTTCCCTTCATTATTGTCCTGGATGGCATTACTGATGTCAGAAATTTTGGTGCTATTGTGCGTACTGCTGAATGTGCAGGAGCACAGGCTGTAGTTATTCCTGATAAAGGTGCTGCCCGAATCAATGCAGATGCCATGAAAACATCTGCCGGAGCACTTAACACGGTTAATCTGTGTAAAGTGAAAGTGTTGTCAGGAACCGTGAAATTTCTGAAAAATTCCGGATTACAAGTGCTGGGCATTACTGAAAAAGGGCATGAGAATATCTATGACCAAAAGCTTGATGAACCAACAGCAATTGTTATGGGTTCAGAAGAATCCGGTATTTCAAATCAGGTGATGAAACATGTTGATGCCCTTATCAAATTGCCAATGAAAGGAAAAATCGCTTCCCTCAATGTATCCGTAGCTGCCGGTATTGTCATGTACGAAGTACTACGGCAACGGAAATAACGTTCAGCTTATGTGTATAAAACAGGAGGGTGTTTTTGAACATTCTCTGATTGATGTTATTAAATACAGAGTCATTCTTTCATTCCTCATCGGCACAAAAACCAACAACAGAACCTACATAGTGATTATAAGAAAACACCAAATAACAAAAACCAAATGTCAAATAAATTCCAAATTTTGTGCAAATTTTGTGCAAACGAGGGCAGAGCCAAGCCGATGTCCTGCGATGTACTGAGCGGAGTCGAAGCAAGCGCAGTCGAAGTGAGCAACGCCGAAGGGTTGCTTGAGCTATGCCGAGTGCAGCCAAAATTATATAATTTTAAAAATTCCAATTTTTTAAACTGTTTGAATATTAGATATTTGAATTTTGAGAATTATTTGTTATTTGTGTTTTGAGATTTGTTATTTTTAAAAAGCAGTAGTTTTCTTAGATA
>CAZTNS010000012.1:0-36840 GCA_964615585.1 uncultured Bacteroidales bacterium
ATAGGATTAGGTAAACAGCCGGTTAATCATAACCCATTAAAAATGCAGTAGAACCTAATTTTTTAATCACGGTATGGTACAAAACGCCAATAGCAAAAAAGGATTGAACCAAGCCCAATCCTTTTTCCAAACGACATAAGGTCATTTATTTAGCTTACTAACCACATTTTGAATAGCCGCAATCTGTACATATTACACAACCATCCTGATAAACAAGCGAGTCGATCTTATTGCATTCCGGGCATCTTGCCCCTTTTTTTGATGCTTTGGTACCATTTGGGATATACCGTTTTAGTGCCCTTTCTACTCCGGTTTTCCAGGTGTTAATGAACTCGCTGTCAAGTTGTAATGAAGCAACCAGTTCCACGGCTTTTTCGATGGGCATCCCATACCTGAGGACACTGGATATCAGTTTAGCATAGTTCCAATATTCTGCATTGAATTGGTGTGACAGCCCTTCAAAAGTAGTGCTGTACCCATACCTGTTTTTGTACTGAAAATCATAACGGCTTGAACCATCTTCTAATTTATTTTTGATGATTTGACCTTTGTTTATGCTTTTTGGGATAGGCAAAACATCATCTTCCATTCGACCCGTGAAAATCTCGTAGGGTTTTCCGTCTAACAAACCAACAAAAGCGATCCATTCTTCTTTGTTGTTATGGAAACGAACAACATCGGCTTCCAGCACTTTAGGTCGTTTGATCCCGATCCTGCGGTCTGATTTTTTCTTTGATTTTGATCCCGAAAGCAAAACTCCGTCTCTTGATCCCTCGCGATAAACGGTCACACCTTTGCATCCGGATTTCCAGGCTTCTCTGTAAATCTGATCAACCATATCTTCATCAATAGATTCGGGTAAATTGATTGTGACAGAAATGGAGTGGTCAACCCATTTTTGTATTCTTCCCTGCATTCTGACTTTATGAATGTAATCCACATCTCCGGAGCTGGCCTTATGATAGGGTGATTTGGCAATTAGGGTATCAATTTTTTTATCTGACATTAGTTTTACTTTGTCAGGATCATGTCCGTTGTTTTTTAACCATATGGCAAATTTTGGATGAAATACTATGTATTCTTCCCATTTGTCACCACTTTCATCTTCATAGGCCACTTTGACATTGGGATCATTGGGATTGACTTTTCTGCGGCGTCTGTAAACAGGTTTAAAAACAGGTTCAATTCCCGACGTAGTTTGTGTCATCAGGCTTGTTGTGCCTGTAGGGGCGATTGTTAGAAGGCTGATATTTCTTCTGCCCCATTTTTCCATATCTTCGCTGAGTTCAGGAGCATTTTCTCGGATTCTGGCGACAAAGGGGTTGTCTTTTTCCCTTTGCGGGTCGAATATCTGAAAAGCTCCTCTTTCTTTTGCCATGTTGACAGAAGAGCGGTAGGCTTCAATAGCAATAGTTTTGTGAATTTCTTCTGAAAAATCAGTGGCATTATCAGTACCATATCTGAGATTCAAAGCAGCAAGCATATCTCCTTCTGCAGTAATGCCGAGGCCGGTTCGTCTTCCCAGAAGGGCTTTGTTTCTGATTTTTTTCCAAAGATTCTGTTCTGTGCGTTTTGTTTCAAAATCTTCCGGGTCTGAAGCTATTTTGGCAAGAATGCTGTCAATTTTTTCAATTTCAAGATCGATGATGTCATCCATAATGCGTTGAGCGGCAACCACATGTTCTTTAAATTTGTTAAAATTGAATTTTGCTTCTTTTGTGAAAGGCTTTTCTACATAGGAATATAAGTTTATAGCCAGCAGTCTGCAACTGTCATATGGACAAAGGGGAATTTCACCGCAGGGGTTTGTGGATGTGGTTTTGAAACCCAGGTCGGCATAGCAGTCAGCCACAGATTCTCTTAAGATGGTATCCCAGAACAATATCCCTGGCTCAGCTGATTTCCATGCATTATGAATGATCTTATCCCACAATTCTTTGGCCTTGATCTTCTTTTGATATGTTGATTGTTTTGAATCTATCGGGAAATGCTGCATGTATTCTTTGTCTTCGTTCAAAGCCCTCATGAAATCATCATGTATTTTTACAGACACATTGGCTGCGGTAATCTTTCCTGATTCCATTTTGGCATTGATAAAGTCTTCAGCATCTGGGTGTTTAATGGAAACAGATAACATCAGAGCTCCTCTGCGTCCGTCCTGAGCTACTTCGCGGGTGGTATTGGAATACCTTTCCATAAAAGGTACAATCCCGGTAGATGTAAGTGCTGAATTATTAACCGGACTGCCTTTGGGACGTAAATGAGATAAATCATGACCCACGCCACCTCGTCTTTTCATTAACTGAACCTGCTCCTGATCCATTTTCAGGATGCCGCCGTATGAATCACTGGGTTTTTCATGACCAATCACAAAACAATTTGATAGAGATACAATCTGACGGTTATTGCCAATACCAGACATTGGCCCTCCTTGTGGTATGAGATAACGAAAATCTTTCAGAAGCTGATAAATATAATTTTCATCCATGGGATTATCATACTTCTTTTCAATTCTGTACAACTCCTTAGCAAGCCGTTGGTGCATGTCTTCCGGAGTCAATTCGAAAAGCCTGCCTTCTGAATCCTTTAAAGCATATTTGTTGATCCAAACACGTGCAGCCAGTTGATCACCTTTAAAATATTCCAGACTGGCATCATAAGCCTCTTCATCATTGTATGTTTTTACCTTGTTTTTCGGTACAGCAGTAGTTTTTAATGTTTTTTCATCAGTTTTTAACATAAGTTATATGTGTTTTAATAATGTGAGTTTTTGCAAAGGCAACTTATCCACCACGAATATAAAACCTATAGAAACATAAAACACATTTTATAAAAATGCTTTTTCAACAGAATTATTAACAAAAAGATAACAGTAAGAAATACAGGTGCTTATTTGGGGCCCTTTGGTTTTTCAACAAAAATGGTTTATTCTCTCCGATATTGATTGTTAAGGGATAAAATCAAAAAAAAAAAATTATAAACAAAATCCTGTTGATATTTAAACCAATGAAATGTTAAATCAGTCAATATGCTGAGGATCTGCTTATTAACATTTTTGTTTTGAAATAGAGTAGAATAAACTGCCAGAATTACTATGCACTGTAACGTTCAAATTAAGCATCAAAAACGTCAAATTGTTGTAAAGCATCAAATATTTTTTCTGAGGTTCCTGATTTATTCTGCATGTAATGTTGTGCCTTTTTGTTGCACTGTTTCCGGAAATGCTTATTCATACATTTATTGATTATCCGGCACAGCATGTCCCGGTCATTTACAGGAAATGCAACTCTTTCTTTAATCAATTCTTTTGCTTCAATAAAACGATGATAATTCTGCCCGAAAATAACCGGCAAAAAATAACTGACCGGTTCAAGCACATTGTGAATGCCTTTTCCAAAGCCACCCCCAATATATGCAAAATGGCCATAACGGTAAATCCCTGATAAAATCCCGATTACATCAACTACCAAAATATCTGATACAGAGGCTTCTTCTGTTGTTGTTTTGGTATAAAAGCAGATTTTTTTGTTTGTGAACAGCTTGTTGATGTTTGCTATATGCTTATCATCAATTTCATGGGGGGCAAGAATGACCTTCAAGCCTGACACAGAATCCAGACATTCAGATATGATCTTTTCATCTGCCGGCCATGTGCTGCCTGCTACCATTACCTTGTCCTGATCCTTTACAAATGCTTCCAAAATATCATCCTGAAATGGCATTTGTGCTACTTCTTTGACCCGGTCAAATCGTGTATCCCCACATACCAGAGTTTCTGTATCTGAAATGCTGTTGACCAATGATTCTGAATATTTGTCCTGTAAAAACACAGCGGTATAAATATTCAACATTTTTCTAAAAAATTTTCCATACCACCTGAAAAATATTTGTGATGGACGAAATACTGCTGATATCAAAAAAACAGGAATCTTATTTTTTTTTAACTGAAAAAGATGGTGGTACCAGAATTCGTATTTAATAAAAAGGGCACATGCCGGGTCAAGTGTTTCCACAAAATGTTTTGCATTTCGTGGGGTATCTACAGGCATATATGCAACGGCGTCCACCAATGGGTAGTTTTTTTGGGCATTGTACCCTGATGGTGAAAAGAAAGTCAATAAAACTGAATGATCAGGATGGTGTTGTTTAATCTTGTCAATAACCGGCTTGCCTTGTTCAAATTCCCCGAGAGATGAACAATGTACCCATATCCATTTATTTTTTTCTGAAATGATGTCGGTTAATTCTTGCAGCCATGATTTCCTGCCACAAATGAAATCCCTGGCTTTTGTATTGAAAAAAGAAGCTATACGGATCGCCAGCCAATAAAAATAAATACCTGTTGTGTAAAGAAACTTTGCCATCAATCATTAAAAATAGTAAAAAGAATCAGGGTCTTTTTGGTACAAAGGCAAAATCCAACCTATCCTGAAACCATAAAGATAATCATGTTTAATTTCGTTATCGGGTAAGCCTGTATCATAATTGAGATCTCGGCGGTTATATGTCCATGCCTGATAGAATTCGAAGCCTGCATAAAAATTAATGTATCCATTTGGATCTAGATAATGATACCCGACAAATTCTTTTAGCGACAGACCATTGGTTCTTCTGTCATATCCTTTCCTGTAATCACCTAGAACGCCGGGCACATTGTTGTCTTTATTTTCTATGTGAATGTGATGCTCTAGCAATCCGGCGCCAATTTGTAACTTAATTCCCGAATTTGGGTTTGGAGAAAAAACCGGAATAATCTTCCCAATGCTGCCGCCGGCATAAAAACCACGTTCTGTTAATAAAACAGTGCCATATTCACCATATTCATTGATAATGCCCCCTGTTTCATCTTTCAGGTGGTCCAATATGGTGGTGTCTTTAACATTACTGCCAAAAATATATCCATATTCAAGCCCAAATATCCAATTGCTTTTGTGCTTGAATTCAACCTTTGTTCCAATCATTGAACTGACACCAAAACGTTCTGAAATATCCCCGGCCGGAATGTGAAAAGCGTAAGTTAGATTGACATTAAACATGTTAATGGAAGTATCATTCAGTTGTGCAAATCCCATAACGGGTAGCAGGTAAACACAAAAAAAAGTTGTTAAATACCGTATAAATAGTTTCATTCAAAGTTTTACATTAATTCCATAGTAATATTGGTGCAATAAATACGATGGTCTGCTGAAAAGACAAAATTAGCATTATTGTTAAAAACAACGAAGTCTGTTTCAAAATATTACAATTTATTCGGATCATTAGCCAATAAAAAACGTAAATTCGTAGCTATGACCAGGTGCTTTTATATTTGTGTTGTGATGCTCTGTTTTCTGTTCCCGTCCCATTCAGAGGCTCAAAGCCTGGTATTGTTCCATACTGAAAATATTCACTCATCAGACAGTATTTATGAACTTGAACATGTTCCTGTCATTCCAAATAACTTTTATTTATTTTATAAAAACGGACCTGCCGTAGAAAAATCAGATTATTCTCTGAATTTTTTTAAAGGACATTTGTATCTTGCCCCGGTATTGCGTGGAAAGAATTTGGTGTGTAAGTACCGTGTTTATCCTGTGAATATCAGTGGGACAAGATCACATAGCTTTCCAGAAAAACCCGGCACAAAAGATACACTTCAGAGCCAAACCGGTCAATCAAATGGTATTTATTTTAACCCTGATGACTTAAGAAAAAAAAAATCCGATGAAAAAAAACTTAAAACCAATGGCAACATTGCACGTGGTGTAAATGTAGGCAACAATCAGAATCCTGTACTTAATTCAAACCTTAATCTGCAAATTGAGGGGGAGCTGAGAGATAATCTGTACATCAGGGCATCATTAACAGATAACAACTTGCCCATTCAAGCCGATGGTACCAAACAAAATCTGCAGGAATTTGATAAAGTATTTGTAGAAATATACAATCCTGTTTTTAAGATCAAAGCCGGTGATATTTCATTGGTACAAAAACAGGATTATTTTATGCGTTATAATAAAAAGACACGCGGGGTTCAAATTACTACAGATTTTAACAAAACTTCAAAAATAAATGTCCATTCTGACGTAAATGCTTCAGTCAGCAGGGGCAGTTATCATAAAATGGAATTCGTTGGAGAAGAAGGTAATCAGGGACCTTATAAGCTACAGGGTGCTGATAACGAAACATATATTGTTGTGGTTTCCGGCAGCGAACGGGTGTATATTGACGGCGAACTTTTGACAAGAGGGCAAACCAGGGATTATGTAATTGATTACAATACTGGAGAGATTACTTTTACATCACAACAACTCATCACAAAAGACAGCCGTATCATTGTAGAGTTTGAATATCGTACATCCAGTTATAACCGTATGATGTTTGGTACAAATCATGAAATTAAGACTGATAAATCCCGCATTTTTATACGGTATTTCAATGAGTCAGACGGAAAAAATCAGCCGGTTGACCAAAGTATGGATATACAACAGCGACAGTTTCTGAGTAACATTGGTGATGATCTGTCAGCCACACTTTATCCGGCATGGGACAGTGTTGGTTTTGAATCTTCACAAGTCCGTTACCGCCTTACCGACACCATGGTTAACGGGCATTTGTATGATTCGGTTTTTGTGCATTCCACCGATCACGATTCTGCAGTCTATCAAGTTAATTTTTCCAATGTGGGAGCCAACAACGGGAATTACATCAAACTGAATGATGCCACGAACGGGAGGGTTTTCAAATGGGTTGCTCCCGAAAATGGTATGCCATCCGGGAATTATGAGCCGGTTACCCGCCTGACGACACCCAAAAAGCAGCAAATGCTTAGCCTGGGCGGAGCTTACGATTTAACAAACTCAACGGCGCTTTTTTGCCAGGTGACGCTCTCTGACAAAGACATCAACACTTATTCCGATCTCGATTCACGGGATGATCAGGGGATTGCTGTACGCAGCGGCCTCACACAACAACTGCTGAAAGATAGCGTACATAACCTGCGATTTAAGCTTGCTTACGATTTTATTCAAAAGAATTTCTCACGCCTGGAGCGATTCCGTGAAGCCGAATTCACACGGAACTGGAACATCGAAAATGAGTTACCCTCTGACATGAACGAACATTCAGGGCAGTTCAACATGCATTATTCAGCATCTGACAAATTAACCCTTGACTATCGTTCTGAAATGATACACCGTCCGGGGGAATATTCAGGTGGTCGCAATCAGCTCAACGGGTCTTACCGGAGCAAGTCATGGGATATTGTGCTAAACGGTGATATACTCAATACCCGTCAGCCCGGGTATGAAAGTTTTTTCATAAAGAATAAGGCCTCTGTTGGCAAATTATTTCCAAAGTGGCAATGGTATGGGCGCTACCAACAGGAGTGGCAGGAAGGTTTTGTGTCCGGTGATTCACTTGCCGGCAACAGCTTTCGTTTTCATGAACTGGAAACCTGGCTGAAGCAAGGTCAACAATCCCAAAACAACTGGAAACTGGGATACACTTATCGCTTAGATGACCTGCCGTATAATAATCAACTTGCAGGCAGCAGCGAAGCCCATAAATTGGGTTTCAATTACCGGCTGTTAAGCACAAAGAACAACAATCTTGATGCAGGAATCCAATACAGAAAGCTCAGTGTTTTAAAGGAAATGGCACAAAACGACACAAAAGCGCAAGACAATTTTGCAGGACAAATTCGCTACCGTCATGAATCTTTCAATGGTTTTCTGAGTGGTAATTTATTCTATCAATCCGGGGCAGGCCTGGAACTGAAAAAAGAATATTCGTACTTGAAAGTACCGGAGGGTCAAGGGGTATATACATGGACAGATTACAACAACAACGGCGTTGAAGAACTCGATGAATTTGAAGTGGCGGTTTACCAGGATCAGGCTGATTATATCCGGATTTACATTCCGGGAAACGATTACATCAAAACCTTTAATAACAGCATAAACCTCAGCCTTGATTTAAGACCCGATCGACTGATTGATGACTCCGAAGGGTTTACTGCCTTTTTATCCAAGCTATCCAACCGTTTTAATATGAACTTTGCAGATAAAAACACCTCAACACAGGAAAGATTAAGGTATCTGCCGGTAAGTTATTTCATCCCGGACAGCTCACTGATGTTTTATAATAACAGCTTACGCAACGTGTTTTCATGGGACAGGCTGGGATCGGTTTTCACTGCCGACCTTATCTATCAGCGACAAGACAACCGTTCTCAACTGGTCAACGGGGAAGAAAGCCGTCAGGCTGAAATATGGAAAATACAATGGAGATGGAACATTAGCCGCGTGGTAAGCATCAGCAATACCTCCGGGATAGGAAACAAGGTATATGATTCACAATTTTTCAGCAGCAAAAATTACAATATTAATGAAAAAAATATACTGATGGATTTACGTATTCAACCGGATGTAAACAAGCGTATTCGTACATTTATTGATTTCAGCCATCGTAAGGATTCCCTGAACGGTGAGTATTCGCGTAGCATTAGCCCGGGGTTGGAATATCGTAACAATGCATTTATCAATGGTATGCTGAGTGCACGTTTTGAGTATGTCAAAGTGTATTATTCAGGCGATACCGGCACTTCGTTGGCATGGCAGATGCTCGAATCATGGCAACCGGGAGACAATTACCGTTGGACATTGAGTTTTCAAAAGCGCCTGAGCAACGGGCTGCAACTTAATTTAAACTACCAGGGAAGAAAACCTGCCGGAGAACAAACCATCCATACAGGTGGAGTGCAATTGAGGGCGTATTTTTAACCAGAAAGCACATCTTCAAAAGACCCTTTAATACCGATATGTGTTCAATCCCGTCTATCGCCGGGCAAGTTTATAATTTTAGTTCACTAACGTTCCTGAAATTATGTTGAGCATCATCGGTATTGTTCAGAATATTAGACAGTTGACATTAGCATAATTTATATACTTCACGCTAAAATAAAATATTGCAAGAATCAGAACATGATGCTATCAAGATTTTTCCGGGTTTGAAGCTTTCCAGTGTTACCGGCAATCTTTACAGCCACATGAAAATCTGTGGGTTGTTGGTGTATTTGTTCAAATCGCTGACAAAAATGATGGCAAAAAGGTCAATGACGGGCAACAAGCCGATACCTCCGCCAAGTGTAACGGCATACACCACCGGGATCCAGGGTTTGGTGCCGAGGTAAATGCGGTGTCCCCCCAATGGGCCTGTCAAAAGGTCTGCTGCAATGGCGATGAGTTTGCTGCGTTTTTTTTGTGTTGCTGTGGTGTCATTGTGGTGGATGAGTACGCGATAGTGTCCAAAACGGATTGTGTCAGTCATTTCATAAACCGGTGTGGCAGAAAATGTCCGCATACTGGCTGCATCTGCATTCTTTAACATTGCAGGCATCAAAAACAAAAAGATGAGGCAGGTATATTTCATCATACGTAGGGATTACGAATGCCGTGCATGATAATTTTTTGCACCAGATCGGTTGCTGTAATTTCACTTAAAAGATCAACGGTTGCAGCATCATGCGCATCGGAACCGAGAAAATCCACCCAGCCCTTGTTGGCCAGCATATCAAATGTGTGTTTGGGGACCGGCCCGTACAATCCGTAGCACGAGGGCATGTTGGCCTGGAACAAAAATCCCTGGTCGCGAAGCCGGTTGTACATGCTGTCATTGTTATGCCAGTACTCATAACGTTCGGGATGGGCCAGCACCGGTGTATATCCGGCGTTTTTAATTTCCTTTACAATTGTATCCGTGCCCACCGGTGGCATCAGAAAACTGAATTCACACAGCAGGTATTTATCACCAAAACTGAGAATATCATCGTTTTCGAGCAGCTTCAACAGATGCTCATCGGCATAGTATTCAGCTGCTATTTCCACAGAAAAACGGATGTTTTCTTTCTCCATGGCATCAAAGAGGATATCCCGGGCATGCATGATGTCCTCTGTGGTGTTGAGGTAACGCTGGCTGTGTATGTGTGGTGTGGTGATGATTTTGGTATATCCCTGCGCCTGAAAAGCCCGCACCATATCGAGGCTTTCCTCAAGCGTTTGAGCTCCATCGTCAATGCCGGGCAGCAGGTGTGAATGCATGTCTATGCGTATCGGCATTACAGGCCTGGGTTGTTTTTTATGTTTTGAAAGCAAGCCCATACATCAGCGATTGTCGTACATGGTTTTATAATATTTCTGATAATCCCCGGTAATCACATTGTCCATCCACGCCTGGTGGTTCAGGTACCAATCAACGGTTTTTTTCAGGCCTTCCTCAAAATCCAGCGATGGTTCCCACCCGAGTTCTTGTGCAATTTTCGACGAATCGATGGCGTAGCGCTTATCGTGGCCTGCACGGTCTTTAACAAAGGTGATGAGTTGTTCCGATGTGCCAGGCTCACGGTTGAGCTTTTCGTCCATGATTTTGCAGAGCAGGCGTATCAAATCAATGTTTTTCCATTCATTGTTACCACCGATATTGTATGTTTCGCCTTTTCTCCCTTTGAAATAAATGGTTTCAATGGCATTGGCATGATCTTCGACATACAGCCAGTCACGCACATTTTCTCCTTTTCCGTATATGGGAATGGGTTTCATGTTTTTGATGTTGTTGATGGCCAGAGGCAGCAGTTTTTCAGGAAATTGATTGGGGCCGTAATTATTGGAGCAATTACTGATCACCACCGGCATCCCGTAGGTGTGGTGATACGCTCGTACCAAGTGGTCAGAGCTGGCTTTTGATGCCGAATAAGGCGATTTGGGGTCGTAGGGGGTATCTTCGGTAAACAGGCCTGTGTCACCAAGGGATCCATACACTTCATCGGTGGATATGTGATAAAAACATTTATCTGAAAAATCATTTTCCCATGCTTTTTTAGCATGATTAAGCAACACCACGGTGCCCACAATGTTTGTCCTGATAAATTCCATGGGATTGGAAATGCTCCGGTCAACATGGGATTCGGCGGCCAAATGGATTATCCCTTCGAAATCGTATTTTTCAAACAGGACAGACATCTGATTTTCATCAGCAATGTCGCCTTTTTCAAAACGGTAATTGTCGTGGTTGCTGATGTCTTTCAGGTTTTCCAGGTTGCCTGCATAAGTAAGCTTATCCAGGTTGACAATGAGATTATCAGGATGGTTTTTTACCATGCGCCTGACCACATGAGATCCGATAAATCCTGCTCCTCCGGTGATGAGAATTGCTTTTGTCATATCGTGTTTTTGTTAAAAAATGTTAATAATCTGTATGGTTTATACATCAAAAGTCTCGTAGTTTCTTTTCCCATTCCCAGGCAGACCTGATGGTTTCATCAAGGCTTTTACGTGCTTTCCATCCGAGTATTTCATTGGCTTTTGTAGTGTCTGCATACACTACAGGCACATCGCCGGGGCGCCTGTTTGCAAAAGCATAATTCAGTTTATTGCCGGAAACATGCTCAAAGCTTTTGACCATTTCAAGCACAGATACGCCTTTGCCGGTGCCGAGATTAAAAAATTCATAATTGCTTTCCTGCTGATTTTCAAGTATGCGTTTTAGCGCTGTCACATGAGCACGGGCAAGGTCAACAACATTGATGTAATCGCGGATATTGGTTCCGTCCGGTGTATTGTAATCGTTGCCAAAAATTTTGAGTTCATTACGGATGCCCAGGGCTGTTTGTGTTATAAAAGGCATCAGGTTATTTGGAATGCCCTGTGGCCTTTCGCCGATGTGTGCAGATGGATGCGCTCCGATGGGATTAAAATAACGAAGGCTTATTGTCTTAATATTGTTATCTGTCCGGCAGATATCGCTCAGAATTTCTTCAGAGATGCGCTTTGTATTCCCATACGGTGAAAGTGCCGGTTTGAATTGAGCGGATTCGTCCACCGGTAATTTATCCGGATTTCCGTACACCGTACACGACGAGCTGAACACAAACTGTTTGTCTTTTAATAAAGGCATCAAATCCAGCAGGTTCAACAAGGATACAATGTTGTTTTGATAATAATCAAGGGGTTTGTCATGTGATTCACCAACCGCTTTGTAGGCGGCAAAATGAATGATTGCATCAATACCGGGATGATCATGTAAACATGATTTCACGGCTACTTTATCCTTCAAATCAATTTCATAAAATACCGGTTTTGTGCCGGTGATTTTTTTTATTCCGTCCAGCACAGAAATGTCACTGTTCGACAAATTATCTATGATGACAACATCATAACCGTTTTCCATCAATTCCACGGTGGTGTGTGAACCGATGTATCCCAAACCTCCTGTTACCAGAATTTTTCTTTTTCCCATGCTTTATTTTTTCAGATTCATCCCTTCAAGATACTGGTCAACAATTTTTTGAATGTATTTTCCAATGATGTCAAACTCAAGGTTTACGATGCTGCCCGGCTTGTAATTATGAAAGTTTGTGATTTCATAAGTGTATGGAATGATGGCCACAGAAAACTGGTCATCGCGGGAGTTTACAACGGTCAAAGATACCCCGTCAACCGATACGGAACCTTTTTCAACGGTAATGTTGCCTTTGGTTCTATCGTATTTGAACGTAAAATACCAGCTTCCTTCCACTTCTTTAATATCCACACATTCGGCTGTCTGGTCAACGTGCCCTTGTACCAGGTGTCCGTCCAGCAGCTTGTTTACCGACATGCTGCGCTCAAGGTTGACTTCATCACCCACGTCAAGCATTCCGAGATTGGATTTTTGCAGGGTCTCGTCCACGGCAGTGATGGTATATTCATTTTTGTCTTTATTGACATCAACTACTGTCAGGCATACTCCGTTGTGTGAAACAGACTGGTCAATTTTCAGTTCATCTGCAAATGAACATGTCATGGTAATGTGAAGGTTTCCCTTGTCTTTTTCAAGGTTCACCACTTTTGCGGTTTCTTCAACTATTCCTGAAAACATAATTTTTCTTTTTTATATTAACTGGTAAAATTAGTTTTTCTTATCCACAGCATCAAATTCTGTCAGAAAATTTTAATTAAGCCATTCGCAAAAAATTGATTTTATCATTTGTCCAGGAAAACCACAATAAAAAAACGCCATGACACTAGATATGCATCTGTATTCTGGCGTATGATAACATGATGTCACTAATTCAAAAAATATTTGAAGCTTGTGTTGATGAAATGCATGTTATTTTTTGGTTCTTCAAGACGATCATAATGATTGTGGATAATATGGTATAAAATATCGTAAATATCTTCTTCTTCTTCGAGAATGTTGTCAGGTATCCCACTGAGTAATTTTTTAAAATCTTTAAGCTCATCTGTACTCAAAAGGATTGATAAGTTTGTGCCATGTATAGGCATCCGGATTTTACGCCGGTAAAAACTGTTTTTGTTAATTTTTGCGTAATAATCTCCGTCAATCTCTTTTGCAAATGATTTAAGCATGTTTAACTGTAAAATTGACAGCTTCCATGACAGGTTGCCAAATTCAATAATAATATCATTGTCTGGTATCCTGCGGATTACCTGTCCTTTTTCGGTGCTATATATTTTTGTGTTCATAATTGATAATCAGTGAAAAGACGTTGTATTTATTAAAACAATAAATATGCCATTGTTGTTTACTTTTTGTAAAAGTGATGTTGCTTATATTCGCATAAGTAAGTTCATTAATTTTGAAGTATGGAAAAACATTACGAAAAAGCCGCTCAAAAAATCAAAGAAGCAAAACATTGCATTGTGTTTACCGGCGCAGGGATTTCAACAGAAAGCGGGATACCTCCTTTTCGCGGAGAAAAGGGATTATGGAACAAATATGACCCCGAAGTGCTTGAATTATCTTATTTTAAGAACAACACACAGGCATCATGGGATGTCATTAAAAAGATATTTTACGATTATTTTGGAAAATCAACACCCAATCCTGCACATACGATATTGGCAAAGTGGGAAGAGGAGGGCCTGGTAAAAACCGTTATCACCCAAAACATAGACAATCTGCATACAGAAGCAGGAAGCAAAAATGTACTTGAATTTCATGGTACATCGGGGTCATTTGTGTGCATGGGATGTGGTAAGACTGTCCCCACATCAGAGATTGAACTTACAGAAAAAGCGCCTGTATGTAATGATTGCGGGCATTTGATGAAACCGGATTTTATTTTTTTTGGTGAACGCATTCCTGAACCGGCGGGCTCACAATCATTTTCTGAAGCACAAAAAGCTGATGTGTGTATTATCATTGGCTCTACCGGTGAAGTTATCCCGGCATCCTGGATACCTCGTGAAGCCAAAAGACACGGTGCATATATCATTGAGATTAATATCGGGACCACGATGTTTACAAGTCAAATAGCCGATTTGTACCTTGCCACCAAAGCTTCAGAAGCCTTAACGGAAATTGATAACAGGATTTAATGCCGGTAAATAAGGCAGGTATATATATTATAATTTACAGCTATGACACTAATTAAATAATCTGTTAGGAAAACTTTACTGCTTATTCAGATAACCTATTCAACTCTTTTTACGGGGCATCGTCCTCCAAAGTGGCCACACGGTATCGTAATTATTCCTGGCCTTTGGTGTTTTGTAAGCGTATATGAATATTTCAACCAAAATTTAAAAAAGGCTTTGACATACTACTATTATTTCTTCAACCATTTGTCCAGCCAGCCTTTAAATTCACGTTGCCACAATATGGCATTTTGTGGTTGCAGAACAAAGTGTGATTCTTCCGGAAAGACAAGCAATTTGGCCGGAACATCGTTTAAACGGGCTGCGTTAAAGGCCTGCAGACTTTCGGTATAGGGGATGCGAAAATCATATTCCCCTGTGATCATCATGATGGGTGTATCCCACTTATCCACAAATTTGTGTGGCGATTGGGCATAGGTACGTTGCGCTACAAGCTTGTTTTTTTCCCAGTAAGCACCGCCAAAATCTTTGTTGACAAACCAATACTCTTCGGTGGCATTATACATGCTTTCAAGGTTAAACATCCCGCAGTGGGAAATAAAAGCCGAGAAACGGTCATTGTGATGTCCTGCGAGCCAATACACTGAAAAACCTCCATACGAAGCACCAACAGCACCAATGTTATCTTCATCAATGTATTCCCTGGTCTTAAAGGCATCCACGGCAGAAAAATAATCTTTCATGTTTTGCCCGGGATAATCACCTGAAATTTGTTCGTTCCATTCGGAACCAAATGTAGGTAATCCACGCCGGTTAGGTGCAATAATAACGTATCCGTTGGCAGCCATAATCTGGAAATTCCACCGGTAGGAAAAGAATTGAGAAACGGCGCTTTGAGGCCCGCCCTGGCAATACAATATGGCAGGATATTCTTTGGTTTCATCAAAGCCGGGAGGCAATATTTCCCAAACCAGCATCTGTTTACCATCTGTTGTTTCTATCCACTCTTTACGCACGTCGCCCATTTCAATCTTGTCATAAATATGTTTATTAACTTGTGTCAGTTGATTGGCATTGCCTTTGGGATCCAGTATGAAAAGTTCTTTTGCCATGTCCATGGCTGTTTTATGAACAAGCAGGCTATTGTTCTGCAGTTCAAGGCCGGAATAATTGTGGCGTCCTTCTGTCAGTTGGGTAATTAAACCGGAATCCGGTGAAATACAAAAAACCTGGTATGTGGCTTCTGTTCCGGATATAAAATATATCTTTTTGTCATCATCTGACCAGTTGATTGATGATACTGATTCATCGAATTTTTCCGTATGATTGGTCAGCGTGCCGGTTTCAAAATCGTACACCACCAAGCGGGCCCTGTCGGATTCATACCTGGGCTGTCTCATCTGCTCCCATGCAAGTTTGCTTCCATCGTTGGAAAAAACAGGATGCAAATCATATCCTGGATTGGGAGCGCTTAGGTTGTCGGTATTTTCACTTTCGCAATCGTACAGATAGATATCTGAATTTGTGCTTACGCTGTATTCAACACCGTTCATTTTTTTGCAGACGTAAGCAATTTTTTTGGCATCGGGGCTCCAGGCAATGTTGGAATAATCAAAATACGGGCTTAATGGAGCGTCAACATCTTCACCATCCAAAATATCCTTGCCCTCTTCAACCAATTCATCATTAAAAGAAGCGACAAAAATATGCGACCGGGTTCCGTCATCCCAGTGATTCCAGTGCCTGTACATTAAATCTGAGGCAATATGTACGTTGGCTTCCGGCAGGTCAGGGTATTTGTCATCCGGCATGTCATTCATTTTGACATCTTTGCAATACAACAATTTTTCACCATTTGGTGCCACAGAAAAATAATTGATGCCGCCCTCTATTTTGCTTCTGATTTCTTTATTGGTACCGTCAGCATCCATAACCCACAATTGTGTGCCGGAGGTATCGGCACTCAGGTAAGCAATGGATTTCCCGTTTTCTATCCATTGGGGGGTATGGCACGATTCTTTACCTGAGGTGAGTTGATCAGGATTTCCTCCTTCTGTGGAAATGGTGTAAATATGAGTCACGCCGGTATTTTTTTCCACCGAGAATTTTGTCATTGTGAAAACAACTGTTTCTGCATCCGGGGAGAGGTGTGCACTGCCGATGCGGTTAAATTTCCACAACACTTCCGGTGTGAGTATGCCGTTTTCGATTTCTTCTTCTGTCAGGCTGTTGTCAATTTGGAAAGAGTCTTCACTGCTTTGCTGTTGCTGCTCTGAATCACATGCTAAGAAAAAAGCAAAAGACAGGGCAATGATTACGTTTAATGCATATTTCATAATCTATGTTTTATTAATTAGACATCTGGTTTTCAAAATCAATATTTTTGTAACATCATTGTTTATCCAGCTCATTCAGGGCTTCTATAGCCAGGGGATAATTTTCCTTATATTCCAACGCTTTGTTGTAATCGGCACGAGCTTTTTGTGTTTTTCCCAACAATTCATAGGCATATCCCCGGTTATAATAAGCTTTGTAAGAATCAGAATCAATTTCAAGGGCTTTCGTAAAATATTCAATGGCTTTATCGTAGCTGTTTTGGTACACCAGGGCAACATAACCTATGTTATAGTGTGCGCCGTAGTGTAAGCTGTCGATGTTGTTAATGATGTAATTGTAGTGATACAAAGCGCTGTCAGTTTGATTGTTTTGTTGAAAATAAAAACCTGTGTTATAGTGCAGTTCAATGTTTTCCGGGGCTTTTCTCAATCCGGATTTGAAATATTCAACGGCCAGGGGGTCGTTTGCATCGGAGAGCATACGTCCCAGCATTACATAAGCTGCAATGTGTTCTTCATCGTATTCAATGCATCGCTGAAACGCTTTAATGGCAAGATCGGTTTTTTCTGTTTCACTGTAAATTAATCCCTGAATGAAGTACGTATCAGCATCCTGCAGATTGCGGTTTTTAATTTCCCTGATGTAGGAAAGTGCCTGATTGTAATCTTTTACGTAATAATAAATCTGGGCAAGCCTTAGCATGCTTTCTTTGTCATCGGGATACCGATTCAGACAGGCTTTGGCAATGTCTTTTGCTTTGCCGGATTGCCCCAGCAGCATGTGTTGATCAATCAAGTCGTAGTATGTGGATTTTGTAACAGAATCAAGCTTCAGGGCAATGTTTAGGTCATTAATGGCCTTTTCGGTTTCTCCTTTATCCATGTACAGTTCTGCACGTTTTCTGAAGAGATCAGCATTTCTGGGCGTTGTTCTGATGGCTTCAGACAGTTGCTCAACGTTCATGCTGTCCAGAGCTATCTCATCTTTATTGTTTTGATCGTCCTTATTGTTTGCATTTTTGTCCTGATTGCAGGATAAAACCACAATAAGAATCAGGAAGAACACCGGGAGAAGAATGTTATTTCTGTTTATTGTCATAAGCTATGTTTATTGCCACCGTTGACTTATAAAGTCATGGACATGTTACAATATTTATATATATGTTTAAAGATGCAAGGTCACCATCATTTTTTTTCTTTCAGTTTTTCACGGATTTTTTGTTCAAGCTCTTCGCACATTTCAGGGTTATCTTGCAACAGTTGTTTTACCGCATCACGGCCTTGTCCCAGGCGGGTGTCTCCATAAGAAAACCAACTTCCGCTTTTTTTCAGAATATCGAAATCCACACCCAGGTCAATGATTTCACCGATTTTGGAAATGCCTTTCCCGTACATAATATCAAATTCCGCTTTACGGAATGGTGGTGCAAGTTTATTTTTGACCACTTTCACTCTAGTCCGGTTCCCTGTAGCGTCATTAGTGTCTTTAAGCTGACCTGCGCGCCTGATATCCACGCGGATGGTAGAGTAAAATTTCAGTGCATTTCCACCGGTTGTGGTTTCCGGATTGCCAAACATCACACCGATTTTTTCTCTCAACTGATTAACGAAAATACAGGTGGTATGCGTTCTGTTTATGTTGGCTGTAAGTTTACGCAATGCCTGTGACATTAACCGTGCCTGCAGTCCCATTTTGGAATCTCCCATTTCACCTTCAATTTCAGCTTTAGGTGTAAGTGCGGCAACTGAATCAATAACGATAACATCAATGGCTCCTGACCGGATGAGGTTATCAGCAATTTCAAGGGCCTGTTCACCATTATCAGGTTGTGAAATGAATAAATTATCAACATCCACCCCCAGGTTTTCTGCATAGAAACGGTCAAATGCATGTTCGGCATCCACAATGGCTGCAATTCCGCCATTTTTTTGTGCCTCAGCAATGGCATGAATGGCCAGTGTGGTTTTTCCTGATGATTCGGGGCCGTATATTTCCACAACCCTGCCTCGTGGATATCCACCAATACCAAGAGCATGGTCAAGAGAGATGGAACCTGAGGATATTACAGGCACATCTTCTACCACCTGATCACCCAGTTTCATGATTGATCCTTTGCCAAAATCTTTTTCAATTTTTCCAACAGCCAATTGCATGGCTTTGAGTTTTTCTGTTTTCTGGTCTTGTTTCTTTTTATTGTCTGCCATAGTTTTTAAATTTATTTTTTCAATATATGTGAGGTGTTTTGAATCAACTTAGGAAAACCTGATTAAATTTTATTCCTTCATCAATTACAAAGGTAGTTTTTTTATCCTTTTATCCTTTTTTTCAAACATCTTTTTTTGTTGGTTTTGTCATCATCTGCTATCAGAAATAAACAAATCATATATTTTTCAGACTCTTCATGTGATGATAAAGAGTCTGCACTTTCCTGTACAATTACATATCCGTTATTCTGACATACATGATCTTTTTTTCTCTGAGCGCATGCTTCAGAATAGCATGCCGGAGTTTCCTTTTTTAAGTAAAAACACAAAATAAGTTCTTTTTCTGTCATATCTGACAAGGATATATTGTTGTTATTCTGATCAATTCCGTTAAAAACGAGGAGACATTAACACCGGTTTGTAATTGGATGCTTTTTACAATATCACTTTCTTTGTTCCCTTGATTTTTTATCAATCTTGGTATGAAAACTGACATTGTATGAGTCATAATTAATTAAGCTTTTTTCTCCATTGAAAAAGTGTTATTTTTATAAAGATTCTTAAAGACAATTGTTTCGAGTGAATTGGACGCAAAAAATAACAATAATTTTCATTTCCTGCTTTTTGTTGAGCTGTGGGATTCAGCTTAGTAGTTTAGCTCAGAACACGGAACTAACAGATAAAGAGGAGGAGTTGTTTGAACAAGCAGAAGAAAACATGGACAATGAAAATTATCAAAAAGCTTTACGACTTTATTCTCAATTGCTAAGCCTTTATACGGATGATGTTGTTTTTAGATATAAGTATGCAGCATGTTTAATTCAACTAAACCAGGATATTGAAAAAGCCATAGAATATTTAAATATTGCAAAAAACCATGCAAAATCTGAAGTTCCTCAGATACATTATTACCTTGGACAGGCATTTCATCAACGATATATGTTTGACAAGGCCATTAGACATTATTCAAAGTTTAATCCTGATGATATACGATGGAGGGATCGTGATAAATTTCCCGTGCACCGGCAAATAATGATGGCCAATAATGGAAAAAAACTGATCCGGTATGCCTATATGCTTGATGTTGTTGACAAAAAAAATCTCAACAGAAGCAATTTTTATTATGCCTATGACATGGACGGCATTGGTGGTGAATTTGTAAAAAAGCACACTTCTCTGCAAACACGGTACGATTCGAAGCATGAAGAGAGTCCCATTGCATTTATTTCCCATGCCAATGATAAATTGATGTTCAGCAGTTATGGAAAACGTGGAAATACCGGTAAAGACATCTATTTTGCAGACCGCCAGTCTGATGGTACATGGGGGGAGCCATACAAGCTGGAGCATCCCATCAATACGAATGAAGATGATGCTTATCCGTTTTTACATCCTGATGGGAAACACTTGTATTTTAGTTCAAAAGGACATAACAGCATGGGAGGTTATGATTTGTTTGTGAGCAGATACAATGAAACTTTAAAATGCTGGGAGGTTCCTGAAAACCTTGATTTTCCTATTAACAGCCCCCGTGATGATTTCTTATACATAGCTGATTCCCTTATGGATTATGCTGTCTTTGCATCCAATAGAGACGCTGAAGGGGATCGATTGCTTGTATATACAATTAGAATTAAGAAAGATCCGGAAGAGCGTGAAATTGAAAATATCCATGATATAAGGAAGATTTCACGTCTTGAACTCAGTCCACTTGCAGATCAAATGAGATTGCGTGATGATACAACTGAGCATATAGAGGAAGGACAGTACACAAAGGAACAGGATGTCAAACCAAAGGATGAAGATCATTTGTCAGACAAGAAGATGGCAGATTATTCGGAACTCAGAGAAAAGTTGGAATCTGATATCAGCACATTGGCAAGACTAAAAAAACAGGGAGATAATAAACTCAACAAGTTTAAACACAGCGTTATTGATGCTCAGGAAAGCGGGAACACAAAATTCATGTTGGATGCTGCCGAAATTCATCATATGTTCAGGCAGCAAATTAGCAATTTAAAATCTGATATTGAAGAACTTCAGCCCATTTATCGGGAAATGCCGGAACAACCCCGGGAAAATGCAGTTGATACATTAATGAATATGCTGGAAAGCATTCATGCAAGTAATCAGCGGATTATCGAACAATATAAAAGCATTGATATCCTGGCTGATCTGGAAAAGAAGCTTGATACAAAGAAAACAAAACTGGAATTCAACAGAAAAGCCCTTGCACAAATTGAACAGGAAATGGAACAAAACCTGAAAAAAGCGCGTGATCAAGGCAGAAGTAATGATGAATCCTTAGAGAAACGGCAGGATGAACTGAGAAACCGGTATATTCAACTGGCCTGCGAAACCAGTCTTGATAGCCTGAAAATGAGGGATATTAAAAACAGAATTAAGCATGCGAAAACCATTTTTGCCGATCTTGCTTCAAAACCATCAAATCCCATCAGCTTGCCTGAAAGACAAATCAGTGAGGTGTCTTCTGACTTCAAGAAAGAGCGGATTACCAAATTGTCTGAAAAACAGCGTCATATAAAGCAGGAAACCAATAAAAAATATGCACTTGTACCTTGGTATGAGGATGAAGATTTTAGAGGTTATATTGAAGAAAATTTGTCACAGGCAGAGACCCGGAATGATCAGATTTCGGACATTGAAATTAGCAAATACCCTGAACTGGCGCAAAATGTCACCAAGCAAAAACAATTATACAACGAAGCAAAGCAGATACAAAAACAGGTTAATGAGGAAACAGACGAAAATAGAAAACGGGAGATGTATCAGAAACTGGATGAAAAAGCCGGCAAACTCGAAAGAATCAATCAAAAGCTTGCCGGGTACATCGAGAATCCTGATTTATATACAGCACAAAAAGCAGATGAGCAGCAGGACAGAGACGTTTCTGATCAGACAGAAACGGATCATGTTGAAACAGAGGCTGCAGATTCCAAAATTTCAGAAGTTTATGATACAGCTGAGATAAATGCATCAGCAGAAAAAATAAGGAATGACTTGTCACAGCCTTTAACGGAAGTGCCCGAAACAGCAGAAGGAAAAATCAAAAATTATAAAAACAACATTGAAGATAAAAAGCAGCGTGTTGTCAACGTGCATCAGGGATATTACATACAACTGAAAGCTGCATTTAATGAATTAAAAAACAAGCATGAAATATCTGAGCAGAGGAATGAAATTTTTAGAGCTGAAAACTTAATGGAAGAAGCAGAAAGTTTCAAAATTGATGCTGATAATCAGGATAGCGTGGATCGTAAACTCGTTTTATATGAAAAAGCTGAAAAAAAGGCACTTGAGGCCAATCAGTTATTGAATGAAACCTATAAAGAAAAAACAGGCAAAAAACCGGCTGATTTTTCACCTCCGGATTTGCCATCTGCTTCTGAATTTAAAGCTTATGAAGATAAACAAACAGAAATGTTGACTGAGGTAGAACATCCCGACGGAAAGAGTAGATCAATGGGTGAAGGATATTCAGCTAAGATCAGAGAACAAATTTTGGACAAAACCGACAGCCTTGCCAGAGCTGAACAAGCCATAGATACACGCCTGAAATCAACACCCAACAGGGGAGAAAAAATGCATCTTGCCAGTGAAAGAGACATCATCAATTTTAAAATGCAGGAATCTTTGAACAAACTCATACACTCTGAGAGTGAAGCCATGGAGACCAGGATTGAAAACAACAATAAAAAATTGCAAACGCTGGCAGAAGCGGGGAAAATAAAAGATAAAAAAATTCCCAATACAAAAACCGGTGGTTTCACCCCCCCTGTAGAACAGGATATAAGCTTATCCCTGAGAAAACAGCAAATGGCAGTTGCTACAGATTTGTTTGAAAAAAAAATAAAGATACTTGAAAAACAGGAAAGAATTTTGAATTCTGTTAGAAGTACTTCCAGAGAACAACTGCCGGCCCAATGGTATGATATTTATTCGAAACTTATTAACCTCGATTATAACAGGCCACCGGATCCGGAACTTACTGCCGCACTAAGTGCATGGGATTTATCGGATGCTGACAACCTGGATTATTCCACAAAGCAGAAAAAAAACTTAGTAGAAATACGTTCTGAAAAAGTTGAATTGAAAGAAAAGATTGAAAATACCAAACAGGAAATTGAGAAAGTCAAAAAGTCATCCTGGTCTGATAGCAAGATACAGAAAAAAGTAAAAAAGCTACAGCAAACACTGAGTACAGAACAATTGAAATTGCAGCAAAATTCATACAACGAACAAAAACAACTTGTAGATGTACAAAAAGAATTGATTAAAACACCCAATACACCTATAGAAAAAATTGCAGACCAAATTGCTGACAGTCTTGAAACTGTTGCGAAAAGAACTCAGAGATTGGTGAGTGCTGAAGATGATTTGACAAACAAAGAAAAAACAGACAATCTGGCTTATGCAACCGGACTTCTTAAAGAGGCAAATAATATCAGATATATGCGTATTGAATCCGATGAAAGTTCAACAGGGATGCTTGAAAAACTGGTTATACATTACAGGCCTGAAGAGCCGGGGTGGCTTGCAGATGCTGATGCAACTGCTGATAGAGAAACAGAACACATGACTGGTGAAAATGAAACAGACAGTCCTGAGTCTGAAAAAGGATATATAAGCAATGGTGAATCTACGGACAGACAAGATGATTTTGCCCATGAAGATGATCAGAAAAAGGAACAAGACAGTCAAATCATTGCCGAAGATAAAAGCAACAAAGATAAAGATCAGGAAACAGAAACGGAGTCTGGCGATCAGGAAACATTTGTTCCCGAAACCAATGTTTCTGGTGATGATTTTTTCTATCGCATACAAATTGCAGCACTTCGACAACCACTACAGGGAAGCCGTTACAAAGGCTTAAGCCCTGTTGTAAATGAACAGGTAGAGAACAGGCCACTTTATCGTTATCTGTGTGGAAAGTTTTATAATATGAGATCATTGATGCAGCCTTTATCTCTTATAAAGAGCATTGGGTTTAATGATGCCTTTGTTTTAGGCTATCTTGAAGGCCGACGATTGTCACTTTCACAGGCACGTCAATACAGGCATCTGGAACGAGACCTGCCACCTGAATTTAATTATTATGGTGATAAGGATATATTAGCAGAAGATATTGATCAGGAACAAGATCAAGATACGCCTGTTTATCAACCCAATGAAAATATAATGGCAAGCAACCTCAATGAGATAAGTGAATCTTTCTTAACTGTTCAGATCGGTGTGTATAGCAAAGCGCTTGATCAAAGCAATATCCGGGGCATCAATATTGATTATTATAATCGTACAGACAAACGGTTTTACCGGTATTTTCATGGGAAATTTGAGACCAGGGCTGAGGCAGATGCCAGATGTTCAGAAATTAAAAACAGCATTAAAGATGCCTTTGTTACATTACATACTGGTGAACGGCCATATCGTCAGAATGCTGTCAGGAGTGAGACAGCAGAGCAGGTGGCAGCCGGGTTGGATATCCCTGTTGAATCTGAACAGATTGAAGTGTCACCTGCTGATACAGCAGATAAAACTCCCGAAATCAGAATTCAGATCGGTGCTTATGTCGGTAAAATGAATAATGATGTGTTGAGGCGATATATGGATGCTTTTGAACCGTATCGCATTGTGGTTATGCGTCAAGGCAGATATCATTATTATCAGCTTACGGGATTTGATAATTATGCTGTGGCAAAGTCTGTGTTGAGAAGAATGGTGATTCCTGAAATTCCTGATGCATTTCTAACTGCATACAGAGGAAATATAAAAATACCTGTCCGCCGTGCCATGTTAATAATGAAAAATGATTAAATTTGCTGAATATGGTAAAAAAGACCCGTGAAAACACAAGATCATCAAAACAGACACGACAAAAAAGTGATCAATACAGGTCTATTGTTTTATATAATGATGATATCAACAGTTTTGACTTTGTCATTGATTGTCTTATTGGAATTTGTAAACACAACAAAAATCAGGCTGAGCAATGTGCCTACATTACACATTTTAAAGGGAAATGTGATATCAAAACAGGAAAGTTTGATGAATTAAAGCCACTGAAGAATGCTCTGATTAAAAAAGGCTTAAAAGTAAAGATTGAATAATATGGGTATTGGAGCTGTCATATTTTTGATATTGTTAGGCCTGATACTTATCTGGCTTGAATTACTTGTGATACCTGGTACCACAATAGCCGGAATTGGTGGTATTTTGCTGGTTGGTGCGGGTGTGTACATCGCTTTTGATTCTGTTGGTACTGCAGCCGGCGTTTGGTCGTTGGCAGGTTCTTTGGTGCTTTTAATTGTTTCAATTGTGTTTTTTCTGAAATCAAACACATGGAAAAAATTATCACTTAATGATGCTGTACAATCAAAAGTTGAATATTATAAAGAAGACAGCATTAAACCCGGAGATACTGCTACAGCTGTTTCCCGGCTCAGCCCTTCAGGGACAGTTCGTGTTAATGATATAACCGTTGAGGCTGAATCTCTGGACGGGATGATTGATCCCGGGACTAAACTCAAAGTGATAGAAGTAAGAAAAAATAGAATTATTGTAAGAACCTTTAAAAAATAAACATTATGGGAACATTAGGTTATGTATTGATTATCGGAGGTGCCATTGTTTTTTTATGGCTGTTTTTATATTTTATCCCGTTGGGATTGTGGTTTCAGGCACTGGTTTCAGGCGTGAGAATATCGCTGTTACAGTTGATTTTTATGCGTTGGAGAAAAGTGCCGCCGGCCGTTATTGTCAGGGCCATGATCGAAGCCTCAAAAGCCGGACTTGCCATTGGCAGAAATGATCTTGAAGCTCACTATCTCGCCGGAGGCCGTATTGAGAAAGTTGTGCATTCACTTGTTTCGGCATCAAAAGCCAATATTGATTTGCCTTTCAATATGGCTACAGCCATTGATCTGGCTGGCCGTGATGTGTTTGAAGCCGTTCAGATGTCTGTGAATCCACGTGTTATTAATACACCACCGGTAGCTGCAGTGGCTCTTGACGGAATTCAGGTCATTGCAAAAGCCCGTGTTACTGTGCGTGCCAACATCAAACAATTGGTTGGAGGTGCAGGTGAAGAAACTGTTCTCGCACGTGTGGGCGAAGGTATTGTGTCTTCGATAGGCTCATCAGAGAATCACAAAGCCGTGCTTGAAAACCCGGATAACATTTCAAGGGTTGTACTCAAGAAAGGCCTTGATGCCGGTACTGCTTTTGAAATTCTTTCCATTGATATTGCTGACATTGATATCGGGAAAAACATTGGGGCAGGATTGCAAATTGATCAGGCCGAAGCCGATCTGAAAGTAGCCCAGGCAAAAGCTGAAGAACGACGTGCCATGGGATTTGCCAAAGAGCAGGAAATGAAAGCCCTTACCCAGGAAATGAAAGCTCACGTTGTTGAAGCTGAGGCCGAAATACCAAAAGCCATGGCTGAAGCATTCAGAAGTGGAAACTTAGGGATTATGGATTACTATAAGATGAAAAACATCCAGGCCGACACAAGCATGAGAGATTCCATTTCAAGTAATGATAAGGATTACAAGGAAGATAATAAAGATGACGATTAATGGTGTCTGTTATGGTGTCCAATAACAGCATTTCGTCATCACTGAATATGGAACATTGATCAACTTTTAAGCCACAGAATCCGCTATCTTGGCGGATTCTGTGGCTTAAAATGTTCATGTCCTGATCTTGTATATTGTGAATAAAATACTTTTGTCAATTGACAGACTCTGCCTTCAGGCTGTCATTTTGTAAATGGTAATCCCCGGCATGTCCAATATCTGTATTGTTTGTACAACATTTATATTATAAAGTTGCATCCCCTAATATCACTGTAATCCAATCTCCCGGAAACGGTAAAACCGTCTGAAGTAATTTCACCTATATCGCTGGTCTGAAGAAAAGCACATGAATGTATGTTGGCCAAATCAATGATGTTGATCAGGCCTTTTTGTCCTTTTGGTAAATAGGTGGCGGGATCGTGCATGTCGCGTATGAGTACTTTCAACCAGGGGGGAGACAAAAATCCCGTGGTATTTGTTTTATAAGCCTGTGACAGCATTTCGGTCATGCCATACTCAGAATGAATGGTTTTAGGTTTGAGTTTTTTTGTTAAATACCTGTATAGCTCATCACGAATAATCTCTTTTTTCAATCCTTTCATGCCGCCTGTTTCAATGATGATGGTGTCACTCAGGTCAACATTTGCATTATCTGCCATGTCAAGCAAAGCAAAACTTACAGCAAGCAGAACCGGCTGATAGCCTGCTTGTAGGGATTTATGGATGCTTTTGTTAAGCTCAGCATTATGTTGAAGATAAAACCCCCCGTGTTTATCAGGATTTTGTGCCATCAGTGTTTTTGCCATATATACAAGAGATGCATCTTTTCGTTCGAGGTAAGATGGGAGCAAAGCAAAGATGGCATATTTTGCCGGCTTGCCGTAAAAGAACTCAAAGCATTTTGTCAGGCTTTTTTGGTAATGGACTGCGTTTTTGATATAATGTAAAGACCTTGATGAGTTTTCTGTTCCGCTGCTTTCGAAGCAAATATCAGGCTTAAAATTCCCTGTTTTTACTCTATGGGTTTTAAAAATGCTGACCGGAAGACATGGTATATCTGCTACTAAGGATACTGCAGAAGGAGAAATTCCGAGATAGGAAAGGTATTGTTTGTAAACAGGGTTATGTTGTGCCTGAACATGAAAAAGCGTTAGGGCAGTATCAGAAAAATCCTGATCATTGCTGATATTAAATATAATATTTTCAATATGTTGCATTTTAAATACTTATTTTATGCTACGGCGGAAGTCCATTGATTCATGCAATAACGGGATGATGGCAACCATCATTTTATTTGTCATTCTGTAAGGCTTGGGATAACTACAGAATACATTATTTTTTTTCGATTTCAACAACATTGTTATCATAATTAAGGAAATAGAAATCGGCCGGCAGGTCTGAAATATCGATAACAGCTCCGCCGCCAAAACGTACCCTTTCGCCAAAACTGTTATATATCTCGTAAAGTGTTTCTCCGGAAAACTCAATTTCACCGGTGACCCTGCCTTGTGTTTTAAGTATCACCGGATCAATGTTCATCTGAGATTCTATTGTATCTGAATAATATACCCTGTTCAAGTGGTCAATCTGTTTTATTCTGTACATGTTCAATCCGTTGTGTGGATAAATTTTCACTTTGTATGTGTTATCCCCGGGGCCGCCTTTTCCGATTATTTCATCTATAGACAGCCATCTGTCCCACCTGAACTCTTCAATAATAAAAGGAATTTTGCTGGATTCTTTGGTGGTTTCAAAAATCAGTTTTCCGTTTTTTATCTCGTGGTGCTTAAGATCATAGGTGCTCAGTGGCTTCAATATTTCAGGATTGATGATAAGCGGAGCACAATTGTTTTCGTGTTTGAAAACAAGCGTGATCTCCTCTCCCAGTTCCAGTCCCATCCTGTCAAGTGATATGACAAACGCACTTGAACGTACTTCATCGGGAATCTCTTCCCCCTTAATGGTTACACTTTTGATGCAGAACTCCCCTTTTTTATCATCAACAAGAGAATTCTGAACAAACAGGTTTTTGCCCTGGAAAATGCCTTCAATGCGCATTATTTCCGCAAAACCATTAATTGTAAATGCTATAAATAACATCAAAACAACGGGTTTTTTCATAAGCTATGGTTTTTTGATTGATAACAAATTTATGAATAATAATAATCAACAAGAACAAAAATGCAGTATTTGTACTTGTTTTTAATTGTGCTGCAATATATCCCAATACTCTACAGCCTTTCTGAGATGTGGAATGACGATTGTTCCTCCTACCACATTGGCTATTGACATTGCTTCCATAAGAACCTCAGTTGATATACGTAGCTGATGGCATTGTTCCAAATGATATTTCACACAATCATCGCAACGCAACACCAGCGATGTACACAATCCTATCAATTCCTTGCTTTGTTGATCAAGGGAACCTTGGCGGTATGCGTTGGTGTCAAGGTTAAAAATGCGTTTAATCACCAGGTTGTCTTTTTCCAGGATGGCTGCATTCATTTTTTCCCGGTAACGCCTGAAATCTTCAATTTTTTTGTCCATAATTTTATATTGAGTAATGCTGATTATATTGGTTTGCCTATTAAGGTTGCTGAAGTATATGATTCAATGATAACCTTAATCTTGCTGCCTGGGTTACAGTTTTTTTCAGGAACAACAACAAGTTTGTTGGTTTCGGTTCTGCCAAAAACATCTTTGTCCGATCGTTTAGATTTTCCTTCAATCAAAACCTCATATACCTTGCCGGCTTCTTTTTGGTTGCTTTCCAGCGAAAGTTTATTCTGAAGCTGTATGAGTTCATTCAACCGCCTGATTTTTGTTTCTCCGGGCACATCATCCATCAGGTGCATTGCGGCGTAGGTCCCCGGCCTTTCGGAATAATGGAACATAAACGCTGAATCAAATTTTACCTGTGCCATCAGGCTTAGGCTTTCCCTGTGATCAGCTTCCGTTTCGCCGGGAAATCCCGAAAAGATATCGGTACTCAATCCACAACAGGGAATTTCTTTTTTGATTTTTTGTATTCTGTCAAGGTACCATTCCCGTGTGTATTGACGGTTCATTGCTTTCAACACACGATCGCTCCCCGATTGTACGGGCAGGTGAATGTGATTACAGATGTTGTTGTACTCAGCCATGGTTTCAATCAACGCATCCGAGATGTCTTTGGGATGGGAGGTGGTAAAACGTATCCGTAAACCGGGAAATGTTGTGGCTGCAGTTTTCAGTAATTCAGGAAACCCTGTAGATTGGCCATTCACTTCATGCCGGTACGAATTGACATTTTGCCCCAGCATGGTGATTTCTTTGTATCCCTGTTGTTTCAGGTCATTAATCTCATCAAGCACCATGTTGGGATGGCGGCTGCGTTCACGTCCGCGGGTATAGGGAACTATACAATATGAACAGAAATTATTGCATCCCCGTGTGATGGTAACAAAACCACTCACCGAGGATGGGTAAAGGCGATGTGGCAAAATGCCTTTGTATGTTTCAGTTCTGCTCAATTCGAGGTCAGAAGCAAAAATGTTTGTTGTACTTTTTTGTATCAGGTCAGGCAGCCTCCTGTAGCTGTCGGGCCCTGCAATGAAATCCACGGTGCCGCTTTGTTTAAAAGCCTTACCGGCTCGCTGTGCCATACACCCAAGGATACCAATTTTCAGGTGTGGATGTTTTTTCTTGAGCCCTTTGAAATGCTGTAATTTATTCCATATCCGTTGTTCGGCATTTTCCCGTACAGCACAAGTGTTTATCAAAACCAGGCCTGCATCCGCAAGTTGCTCCGTGCGTGTGAAACCGGCATCGTGCAAAACAGCTGCCACCACTTCACTGTCGGCAATGTTCATCTGACAACCATAGGTTTCGAGGTAATAACGTTTATTCTGATTCATGATGCAAAATTAAAAAAATTCACGGAGCATGTTTGCCTTGCAGTTCTTCCCGGTTGAAAAACAGGGGTAAGTGCTAAAAAAGAGGGTTTTTAGGCTTGGTAGCCTGAAACGCTTTCAGGTAAAAAGGTTCGTAATAGGCGATATCTTCAAAATCATTGTGATGGTAACGGTTCAGCGCTTCTGATATCATGTATTTTGCTTCAGGCAGTGCATCGGAAAAAAAAGAAGCATTGGGATGAATTATGACGTCCTTTGCCTTTTCTGCGCCGTCACCGAAAAACAGCAGTTTATGGTTTTTCAAAAAATCCTGGTAAGCAAATTTATCAAGAATGAGCGGACTTACCTGTTCCATTGTTTTTCCATCCAATGTGTAAACAGCCTGATAAACTTCCATGCGCCGGGCATCCATCATGGGAACAAACAAATCAAAATCCGCTGCTTTGTTGTGTATCGCAAGTACCTTATTAAGCATTACCTTGAGGGTAGGAACGGCTATCAACGGCAATTCTGCTGCGTAACAAATTGCTTTGGCAACCGAAACACCTATACGTAAACCGGTGTAAGACCCCGGACCTGCGCTCACAGCTACAGCATCCAAATCTTGTGCTGTAAGTTTATCATCGTCCAACAGCGCTTGAATCATAACCGACAGGCTGCTGGCATGGCTTTTGTCTTTGCTGATTTTGTCGTAAGCACTCAGCGTTTGGCCTTTTGATATAGCTGCGGAACATGTTTTTCCCGATGTTTCTATGTGCAAAATACGTGGCATGCTACTTTATTTCTTATCGGTTTTGTACAATTCTTTTTCGGATACTTTTTCCACGTGCATACCGTCTTTAAGAATGTTAGAAATCAGGCTGTATGGAGCGCTCACCACTTCCTGGCCTTTTTTCAGCCCTGATGTTACCTGGATAAATTCGGTATCCTGAATGCCTGTGGTTACATCAGTTTGATTAACTTTTCCATCCTCATAAACAAACACCACTTCTTTTAGAGGCGTTTCCGGTTCTTCGCCTGTTTTTTCCGAGGCGTGAGGGTTTTCAATTTTAGTAGAGTCTGTTCGTACCGTAACGGATTGTATTGGTACGGCCAGGGTGTTGTATGCCGTTTCAGTGCGTATGTCAACGGTTGCAGACATGCCCGGCCTGAAAGGGCTTTGTTTATTATCATCCATCATATCCTCATAAGATGATGAGAGTATCCGTATTTTAACTTCAAAATTTGTCACCTGGTCGGCAGCAAGGCCGGATGTTGTGGCAGAATTGGCAATTTCTGTAACAATACCTTTAAAGGTCTTTTTTAAATACGCATCCACTTCAATGTCCGCAGTATCATTATGTTCCACTTTGATAATGTCGTTTTCGTTGACTTCAACCACCACTTCCATGACATTGAGGTTGGCGATTCTGAGCATTTCGGTCCCTGCCATCATTTCTGTTCCTACAACGCGTTCTCCAAGTTCTACATTTAACTTGGATATGGCCCCTGTCATGGGAGCATACACGCTTGTTTTTCTGAGGTTTTCAGCCGCTTCCTGTAAAGTGGCTTTTGCACTCAGTACAGAAAATTCCGCTGCCCTGACAGATTCTTTGGCAGCGTTTACATCAGCGATTCCCATTTCGTATGATGCCTGTGCGTTTTCAAATTCCGATTCCGAAATGGTGCCGTTGTCGTACAATTGTTTCTGGCGTTGAAAATTCAGTTTTGTTTGGTTAAACTGTGCTTTGGTTTGCTCCAGCCTGGCGCGGGAGTTAGACAGGTTGGCTTTTGCCGAATTCAAAGATGCTTCAGCCCTGTCAAGGCTGGATTCGTAAATGTCGGGTTTGATTTTAAGTAAAAAATCCCCCTTCTCAACCTTATTACCTTCTTTGACATCCAGCTTTATGATTTCTCCGGATACGTCAGGGCTGATCTTTACTTCCGTTTCCGGCTGCACTTTCCCGTTGGCGGTCACCGTTTCCGTAATGGTGCGTGTGGTTACTTCTGAGCAGGCAACCTTGTGCCCTGTCTTGTGACCAAACCAGCCCGCTTTATTTCCTGTTACAGCGATGATAATTAAAACAACAGCCAATCCAATGAGGATGCGAATCCAGGTTTTTCTCTTTTGTTTCTGTGTTTTTTTCATGTTATTTCTCACTTAGTGTGATGGGAATTCCACGGTAAAAATCCAGTATTTTTTGTTTAAAAACAAATTCATATTTTGCCCTTAACAATTCCGATTCGGTATTGTTAAGCTGGTTTTTTGCTGTGTTGTATTCAAGCGAATTGACCATCCCGATGTTGAATTTTTTTTCGGTGTGTTTAAAGGAATCCTGCATGGCCTCAAGGGCTTTTTTTGTGGCGATGTATTTTTTCATCGCTGCTTTGGCATCGGCATGGGCTTGCTGAATTTCTTTAAGCAATTGTTTCCTTGTGCTTTCAAGGTTGTATTTGGCCGACTGATGATTGATTTTTGCATTTGATACAGATGAGTTTACCTGCCAGCCGTTAAAAATGGGAATGCTTAATCCGACGCTCACCGAAGTAGAGGCATTGTCACGCATTTGATCTGAAAATGGTTTGGTGTTGTATGTATAATCAAAATTGTATTGATACACGTCAAAAATTTCAGCTCCACCTTCCTGATTGATGGCATATCCAATCGGCACCGGATCGGCAGGAATGATATCATCCACTTCCTGGCGTGCATCACTGTAACCTGATCCGTAAGATGCAGATAAACTCAGGCTGGGATAACGTCCGCTTTTTGCAATGGCAATGTCTTCCCCTGCGATTTGAACATCCAGCCTGGCTGCTTTCATTTCCGGCATGTTCATTTTGGCTTCAAGAAAAACCTGATAGGCCTCCGGCAGCAGTTGTGTTTCATCCAGGGCATCAATGTGCGGTGCCAGGATATTGAAAATTTTTACCGTATCCAATTCCAGCAATTGTTGCAGGTTTAAATACGACAGATTCAGGGTATTTTCTGCATTGACAAGCTGTAGCTCTTCGTTTGCAAGTTGAGATTTGACTTCGAGGAGATTGCCCCTGGCCAGCGACCCTGCGTCAACCAGTTTTTCGGTATTTGATAGCTGTTCTTCTGTTGTATTGATCTGGGCACGGCTGGTCTCAACCAATTCCATGTTGTATAATACATTAAAAAAAGCATTGGCAATGGCTATGGAGATATCGTTTTTTGCTTTTTCCAAATCCTGGAGGCTGGCGTCAAGGTTCAATTTGGATTTTTGTATTTTATGGTATTTCTGAAACCCGTTGAATAAATCCATACGTGCCGAAATGTCCATGTTTAGCGAACTTGTGTTGTCTTCCGAAAATTCGTTTGTGTACATATCAACAGAGCGACCGAATGTAAAACTTTGATATGCAGATGAATTTACCGATGGTAACACAGACATTTTTGAAGTAAATACATCGTTTTTTTGGTATGCTGTGTTGAGTTCCTGTTGTTTTACGCTGATGTTGTTGTCAATGGCATACTGAATGCATTTCTCCAGCGACCATGGTTCTTCTTGTGAAAACAACACTCCGTGCATGATAATAACAAATGCGATGGTTATGAGCCGGTTTTTTTTCATATGGCAATTGTCATGAGATATGTTTATTAAGGTAATGAATTTACAAATAATCTTAATCAGGCTTTAATGCATTCTTTATTTAAAGAAACAAATTTAATGAATAATACCGATATGTGTTCAATTTTATAATGTCTTTCTCTATTATGCAATTTTTGTATTATATCTGCCTGCCAATCCTTTTGTGCTTATTCAGGGCAGGCTTATTTTGGAAGGGATATTTCCAAGATTTTTGGGCTGACTTTGGTTTTTTCCACCAAGACAATCATTAAAAAAGCACTGTAAAATATTACAGTGCTTAAGTATATTTGATATTAAATATATGTATTACAGAATACTGTATGCAACGGCAATTCCTACAGTAACTACTGATGACATTGTCATGAGTTTGATGAGGATATTGAGGCTGGGGCCGGATGTGTCTTTAAATGGATCACCAACGGTATCTCCTGTAATAGCGGCATTGTGGCTTTCAGAATGTTTTCCTCCGTAATTGCCTTCTTCGATGTATTTTTTAGCGTTGTCCCATGCGCCACCGGCATTGGCCATAAAGATAGCCATTGCAAACCCTGATGTTATAGTACCGATTAAGAGCCCAACAACACCCCCAACACCAAAAATCAACCCTACGAATACGGGGATCAAAATGGCCGTAAGTGAGGGTATCATCATTTCACGTTGAGCGGCTTTTGTTGAAATGGCAACACAACGTTCATAATCAGGTTCTGTTTTTCCTTCTTTGATGCCGGGAATTTCCTTGAACTGGCGACGTACTTCATCCACCATTTTCTGCGCTGCTCTTCCGACAGAATTCATTGTCATCCCGCTGAAAAGGAAAACACCCATAACCCCAATAAAGATACCCACAAGGACTATAGGGTTCATCAGATGGATTTCAAAGTGATAGATGTAATCAATAAAAGTAGCGGATTGAGCCTCCACATCACCAAATTTTCCGCTGATGATGGCTTCAGGTGTATCAAGCACCTTAACAAACATCATTTTTACTTCTTCCATATAGGAAGCAAGCAATGCCAGGGCTGTGAGAGCGGCACTTCCGATAGCAAAGCCTTTTCCGGTAGCTGCGGTTGTGTTGCCAAGAGCGTCAAGTGCGTCGGTTCGTTCTCTTACTTTGGGATCAAGTCCGCTCATTTCAGCGTTTCCGCCGGCATTATCTGCAATTGGTCCATAAGCGTCTGTTGCCAATGTTATTCCAAGGGTTGATAACATCCCTACTGCGGCAATACCAATTCCATACAGTCCATAATTCAGGCTTTCGGCTGCAAAACTGAAGTTTGAGGAGAAAAGGAATGAAAGCATAATGGCAACTACAATGATACCTAAAGGAATAGCTGTTGATATCAAGCCTGTTCCAACGCCACTGATGATAACGGTGGCATGGCCTGTTTGTGCAGAACTTGCGATTTTTTTTGTCGGTTTATAAGCGGATGCAGTAAAATATTCCGTTGACTGACCGATGCCTATCCCGGCGAGAAGGCCCACGGCAATGGAGCCCCATATACCCCAGATGTTCACTGATTCAAGACTATGGAAGTTGAGAGCATACAAAATAAACCAGGAAATGATAAGGATCAGAAATGCACTAAGGTTGACACCAAGCCCGAGGGATTTGAGCAGGTTTTTTTGTGATGCCCCTTCTTTTGTTCTGACAGCAAAAATCCCAATAATAGACAGGATTGTACCAACAGAAGCGATTAGCATAGGAGCCAGTACAGCGTTCATTTGCATAGCTGGGTCTGAAGCTCCCATAAAGGCAGCAGCACCAAGCAGTGCTGTAGCTAAAATAGATCCGGCGAAAGATTCAAAAAGGTCGGCGCCCATCCCGGCAACATCACCAACATTATCACCGACATTGTCAGCAATGGTAGCGGGGTTACGCGGATCATCCTCTGGGATGCCGGCTTCAATTTTACCAACAAGGTCGGCGCCCACGTCTGCAGCTTTGGTGTAAATACCACCACCAACACGAGCAAACAACGCCTGTGTGGAAGCCCCCATGCCAAATGTCAGCATGGTAGCTGTGATGGTCAGCAATTTAAAGCCCGGCTCAGCTTCGGGGGTAGCTAAATTTAGAATGATGAACCAAAGTGATACATCAAGTAAAACCAGGCCAACAACTACGAGGCCCATAACAGCACCGCTGCGAAAAGCCAGTCGTAAAGCCCCGTCAAGGGAGGTTCTTGCGGCGTGGGTTGTTCTGGCGGAAGCAAACGTGGCTGTTTTCATGCCAAAATAACCGGCCAAAGCTGAAAAACTACCACCTGTTAAAAAGGCAAATGGCACCCATTCGTTTTGTACGCCTAAGCCATAAGCTAAAATTGAAAAAATCACAGTAATGATGAGAAACACCAGGAAAACAACTTTGTATTGTTGTTTTAAATAAGAATTGGCCCCTTTGCGCACATGGGCAGCAATCTTCTTCATCATGTCGGTTCCTTCATCATGTTTCAGCATTTTCTTAAAGAAGTAAAATGCAAATCCTAACGCCAAGATTGAACTCAGCGGGACCAACCAAAATAACAATGGTAATTCTGACATACTTTAGTTCCTCCTTTTTTTATCTTGTTTGATTATTATAATTATATGATATGTTCAGTTTTGAAGCGGCAAAAATATCTGTTCAAAAACATAAAAGCAAGAAAAAGCCTGAAATATTTCGTTATAATTAAACTTTTCTGGAGTTCCAAAATTTAATCCCACCTCTGAACGATGTTACATCGGAAAAAATGAAAGATGTCCTGTCAGATTATACATACATTGACCGGAGTCATTTATTAAATGCATGGGATTTTGATACAGGGTTTCCTTTTTTTAATTTATGTATTTATTTATGACCTTAAATCCATATTTAACAG
>CAZTNS010000013.1:0-5433 GCA_964615585.1 uncultured Bacteroidales bacterium
GTCAGACTTATTCGGGGGTTAATACAGTTTCCCCATGACATCCTGCCTTTTTTTGGACCACACGAACATACGAGCTCACATATATTTGAGGTTAAAGATAAAACTAATTTTTTTATGGTAATTTTTTAGATTTTTTGATAAAAAGTAGTTTGCCAATAAGTTAATGATAACTGGTTTTTTAATCAAAGAAGAATATTATGTAAGCAGCCCGGTTACTCATATAAAATAAACCGTTCACATTGAGATTAACGCGAACGGTTTATAATTATCATGTTAAATAAACATTATTTCCCCAGGGTAGCAATCATCACAGCTTTGATGGTATGCAGCCTGTTTTCGGCTTCATCAAACACGATGGAGTGCTCAGATTCAAATACCTCGTCGGTGACTTCCATTTCACCAATGCCGAATTTTTCAGCGATTTCTTTGCCAACGGTGGTGTTTTCATCGTGGAAAGCTGGCAGGCAATGCATGAATTTCACATTGGGATTGCCTGTTTTTTTGATCATGTCCATGTTTACCTGGTAGGGTTTCATTTCAGCGATGCGTTTTTCCCAGACTTCATCGGCTTCGCCCATGGATACCCATACATCGGTGTAGAGAAAATCCACGCCTTTGACGCCTTTATCCACATCTTCGGTGAGGGTGATTTTTGCGCCCGTTTCTTTGGCTATTTCTTTACACTGAGCCACCAGTTCTTTTTCGGGATGACATGATTTTGGAGCCACAGCCCTGAAATCCATGCCCATTTTGGCAGCTCCAACCAACAAGGAATTACCCATGTTGTTGCGGGCGTCACCGAGGTAAGCAAAAGACACTTTGTTCAATGGTTTGTCAATGTTTTCTTTCATGGTCATGAAATCTGCCAATATCTGTGTGGGGTGAAATTCGTTTGTCAGGCCGTTCCATACCGGTACATTGGCATGTTCGGAAAGCGTTTCAATGATTTCCTGTCCGAACCCGCGGTATTCAATGCCATCATACATGCGTCCCAACACACGGGCTGTGTCGGCCATGGATTCTTTTTTCCCCATTTGTGAGCCGGCAGGGCCAAGATAAGTCACACCAGCTCCCTGGTCCATTGCTGCCACTTCAAAAGCGCAACGTGTGCGGGTAGAGTCTTTGGCAAAAAGCAATACCACATTCTTACCTTTCAGCAGTTGTTTTTCAGTCCCTGTGTATTTTGCTTTTTTGAGGTCATCAGAGAGGTCAAGCAAAAAGTTGATTTCTTTCGGACTGAAGTCCAGCAATTTCAAAAAACTTCTGTTTCTAAGGTTATAAGCCATAATTATTATGTTTTAATGTTAATATTATTTAATGTTTAAATTACAACACTATTCCTGAATTCCTGATGGTGTTTCGGGATAAATTCCAATTTTCAATAATCAAACCTCAAATAAATTCCAACCATCAATTTCAAAATTTCAAATCTGCCCGGTGGTATTAAAGATAACCTAAGGTCTTTGTTGTTTGGAAATCTAATGTTATTTGATTTTTGTTTTTTCATTGTTCAATTGTAAATAAATGTTCGATATTATGGACAAACACTATTTTGCTACTATTTGAGTGCCGACATTGTCTTTGCCCAGTTCTTTGGATTCGGTGATGACACATTTTTTGCCACCGCGTTCAATGAACTGAATAGCAGCTCTTATTTTGGGTGCCATGCTGCCTTCGGTAAACTGCCCGTCATCGAGGTGTTTTTTTGCATCTGCCACAGTAATGACATCCAGGGCCTGTTGATCCGGTTTGTTGAAATTGATAAACACTTTAGGCACATCCGTGAGGATATAAAATTCATCGGCATGGATTTGTGTTGCCAGCATTGAGGAAGCCAAATCTTTATCAATGACAGCATCGATGCCCTGCATTTCGCCGGGTTTGACATAAAACGCCGGGATGCCACCGCCTCCAACGGTAATAACAATGTTTCCGTCACGGGCAAGTTTTTCTATGCTGTTTTTGTTGAGTATTTCAACAGGGTTGGGCGAAGCCACTACTTTCCGGTATCCTCTGCCTTTTGGGTCTTCGGCATAAACATCATCCGGATTTTCATTCTTCAGGGCTTCCATTTCTCCTTTTGTATAATAAGGGCCGATGGGTTTTGTGGGATTTTGGAATGCTTTATCATCCTTATCCACAAGTACCTGGGTAACCAATGTGAGAATGTCCCGCTTCATTTTTTTGGATTCCAGAACATTGCGCATTTGCTGTTCAATGATGTATCCGATGAATCCCTGGGAATATGCTCCGCAGATGTCAAGCGGCATGAGAGGAAGATCAAACATTTTATGACCTGCAATGTTTCTCAGCAAAATATTACCAACCTGGGGGCCATTACCATGTCCAATGACAATATTGTAATCCTGTTCTATCAGTGCTGTCAAATTATTACAGGTTTCGTTTACATTGGCTTCCTGTTCTTCAATGGTGCCTTTTTGTCCTGCTCTGAGGAGCGCATTTCCGCCAAAAGCAACCACTGCAAGTTTCTTCTTCATATTAACGTATTTTTTGATTAAGAAGCAAATATAAAAGAATTTAGACAGATACAATTTTTTATGGTAAATTTTATCAAAGCTAAGTCATGATGAAAAAATTAAGAAAATGGGTTAACATGTTTTTTGATTATCATTGGGTCCCAGATAATTTTATAAATGATGCCTGCATTGGAATTTTCATTACATTTGTTTCTGTAAATCAGAGTAAAAACATGATAAAGCAAAATAGTTTAATATACCTTGTCATTGTTGGATTTGTTTTTTTATCATCTTGTAAATCAGACTGGTATAACGTTCCGGAAACGGCTGAACCGTATGTTGAGACCTTTGATAACTATGCGCAACAGCGGGGTTTTGATATTGATCTGGAAGAACTTGGCCTTATTATTGAATTTTCTGATTTGGGCGAAGATACAGTTGCAAGATGCAATTATGAAGACCCCATTAGAATTGAGCTTGACGAAGATATCTGGACAGATTCTAATGGCGATCATCGTGAATCCATCATTATGAGATACATGGCGCTTGGGTTTCTTAATCGTCAAAACACAAATGATGTTTTTCCCAATGGGGAATGGACCAGTTTAATGCGCGGAACACCATATGATGTGGATGCTAAAATGTGCAATACTGTCAATTATTTTGGATTCAGAAAAACATATTACATTGATGAATTGTTTGATGAAAAAACAAAATGGCCTTGGTGGGCTGATCATAAAACCAGTTATGATTCCATCAATGATTTAGAATTTAACATGGTGCTTGAGGAAGATTTTCTAAGTAATGGAAATGCTTGGGAACAGACAAGCATGATACTTAATGGAGAAGTTGAGAATGGAGAATTCAAAGTTCAGAACAGCAGTAATTCTTCCGAAAATGTCTTGTATAATCATGATTTTGACGTACACGATAATTTTAGAATCGAATGTATCCTGAAGATCGAAAACAGTGCATCATCTGATTTTAGCGGACTGATTTGGGGAGCATCTGATCACAGTGCATATTATTTTACAGGGTATAACATGCAAAATGGGATTGCCATGCACAATGTTAAAGAAGATTATGGATATTTTAATTTGTTTGCTCAGAATGATAATGTTGATGATTTTTCAAATTACAACAAGATCAGCATTGTCTATCTGAACAAATTTGTGTATGTTTTTATGAATCAAAAATTTATTTATTTCACAGATATACACGGGCTTTATGGTGATCGTTTTGGTTTCATGGTTGCTGCCAACAGTACTTTGATCATCGACAGGCTGACCATTGAACATCTGAAATAAACAATTATTTACAGTGTATGATTTTGGCAGGAAATTTGATAGTTAAAAAAAAACAAAACAAAAACATCATGAAAAAAACGCTTTACTTTTTAATTGCTCTGTTCGCTGGAAATGTAGTTTTATCACAGACAACCAACCTTACAATCTTCCACGAAGACGGTGAAACATTTACGTTGTATCTGAACGGTGTGAAAAAAAATGAGAGCCCGAAAACCAACGTAAAAGTTGAAGGGTTGAATGCCGATGCATACAAGGCTAAAATTGCCTTTAATAACAAGTCATTGAAGTCGTTTACCAAATCCTTATGGTTTGAAGAAAAAGGGCATGAATACACGTTCAGGATCCATCAAAAGAACAATGGAAAAATGACATTGCGACTGGTAAGCCAGACAGCTATTGAACAAACTGAAAATGCATCTCAAGCCAGTGAAGAAAAATATGAAGATCCCCCACAGACCACACACAGTACCGAAGGCACAAGCATGCAGGAGTCGGCCACCATCACACACAGCTCCACCACACATTCAGGCCATGGTCATGAAACGAGTGATGATACCGAATCAATTGATGTAAACATGAAAGTCAACGAATCGGGAATGGATGTTTCCATGAATGATGAAGGGGAACAAATGCACATGACAGTGGATTTTGAACTGGATGATGCCCATACACAAACAACAACAACTACTACTACCACCACAACAACAACGGGTACTCATGAAGGCGGAGGTGTTGAAGAAGCCATTGTTGAACAGGAAACAGAACAGGCAACGGCAACACCACAATATGAATCTGGTGGCTGTCATACACCCATGAGCAATGTGGATTTTGAAGAAGCTAAACAATCCATTGAAAGCAAGAATTTTGAAGATTCACAGTTAAAAATTGCCAAACGCATAGCCAAAAGCGATTGCCTGACATCATCACAAGTAAAAGCCATCATGGCCTTATTTAATTTTGAAGATTCCAGGCTTGAATTTTCAAAATTTGCTTATGAATATGTGTACGATCCGCACAAATACTACATCGTGAATGATGCTTTTGAGTTTGAAATGAGCATTGATGAATTGGATGAATACCTGGAAAGTGTAGAATAAAAAACATTTCGGATAATTCATCTGTTGTTTTTCCAGGATAAATACTTTTTATCTTTGTTGAAAAATAACATTTTATATGAAGACAATCACATTCATCAGACACGCAAAATCCGACAGGAAGCAGGATGTTCCTGATTTTGAACGGCCATTGAATGACAGGGGCAAAAACGACGCTCCCCTGATGGGGCAGGTGATAAAAGCGGATTTTATTTTGCCGGATCTTATTGTATCAAGTCCGGCCAACCGGGCAAAAACAACAGCGAGGTTTATCGCAGCTGAAACAGGTTATCCCGAACAGGAAATTGTGTATCTGGATGATCTGTATTTTGCCGATACAGAGACTTTTCTAAGCATCATTCGTGATATGGAAAACGATTTTAATTCCATATACATGGTTTCACATAACCCAGGCATCACATATATTGTCAACCGTACTTCCAATAAGAGGCTGGATCACATGCCAACCTGCGGTGTGGCACAAATTCAATTCAATATCAAATCATGGTCTGATATAACAGATAAATCAGGCAAAATGATACGCTTTGATAAGCC
>CAZTNS010000013.1:5533-31967 GCA_964615585.1 uncultured Bacteroidales bacterium
GAACTTCAAAATAAGGATTTAGGTGTTAGGTTTTAGGTTTTTCATGACCTAAAACCTAACACCTAAACCCTAACACCTTATTTTAGTAAGAGTTATATGAGAGAGATTATAACGAAACAATAGCAATTACTTTAATTTTAATTCAGTTTATCCAGTGTTTTCAAAATCAGCTTAACAGATTCCCGTATTTGTGATTTTGTGATGATCAGCGGAGCTCCTATCCGGAAAGCATCGGGTTTAAACAAAAATAAATCGGTGATAAAACCACCTGTTTTGGCACCGATTTCCATCACACGGGCAGCTTTCTCGGCAGATTCCATTTCAATGGCAATAAAAAGGCCTTTGCCCCAAACTTTTTTGATACGCGGGTGTTTTAGAAGGTCAAAATACAAGCTGGTTTTAGCGTCAACCTGTTCCATCAGTTTATCCCTCATCAACACTTTCAGGTTAGCCAGTGCGGCAGCGCATGATACAGGATGCCCTCCAAAAGTGGTAATGTGTCCGAGCATGGGATTTTTGGTAAAGACATCCAGGATGGATTTGTCAGCAACAAAGGCACCGAGTGGCATACCTCCGCCAAAAGCTTTTGCAATGCATAAGATATCCGGCACCACATTATAATGCATGTGCGCAAACAGTTTTCCTGTACGTCCAAAACCGGTTTGCACCTCATCAAAAATCAACAATGCTCCTACCTCCCTGCAACGTTGTTTCAAGGCTGCAAGGTAGTCATCATCGGGGATGCAAATGCCGGCTTCGGCCTGTATGGGTTCAATGACCACCGCTGCGGTATGTGTTGTGATTGTATCAAAATCCTCAGTGTTGTTAAACCGGATAAAATCAATACCGGGCAACAGCGGCCTGTAATTTCGTTTAAAAGATTCATCGCCCAGCAAAGACAAAGCGCCTTGTGTACTTCCGTGATACCCGTTTTTGCAGGCCACAATGTGATTTTTACCTGTATAGCGTTTGGCAAGTTTCATGGCTCCTTCAATGGCTTCAGAACCGCTGTTTACATAATAAACTGTATTTAAAGTATTGTGGAGTTGTTTAACCAATAAATCTGCCAGTTCCACTTGCACAGGTTGGATGAATTCACCATATACCATCAGGTGCATGTGCTTGTCAATCTGGTCTTTAACCGCTTTTACTATGTCGGGGTGCTGGTGTCCGAGGTTACAGACTGATACGCCGGAAACCAGATCAATGAAAGACTTACCGTTTTCATCATAAATATATATGCCTTTGGCCTTGCTTGCCCGAAACATCATGGGATGCTCAGATGTTTGGCCCAGGCGTTGCCTGAAAAGATGTTTAATTCCGGATGATTGCATTTTAATTGATTAAATTTAAATGGTCAAGAAGCCCTTGTTTATATGATTTCCCGACAGGTATGTTTTTTTTGCCTTGTTTTAATTCCATGGAAATTATATTTCCTGTGATGGTGTTGATGTGATTGATGTTAATGATGTACGACCGATGCGTTCTGACAAAAATATCCTGTGGCAATTTTGCGTGCATGGCTTTCATCGTGAAATGAATCAGATACCTTTTTTCGTAAGTTTGAATGGAGACATAATTTTCCCGTGCCTCAATGAAATAAACATCACTGACATGTAATTTAGTGAGTTTTGAATTTTCCTTTATGAATAAAGTCTTATTTGCAGGGGTTTCAGTTTCATTGCAATCTGGGTCATTTGTTGATTTTTTTATATCCGCAATGGTGCGTTCCACCGCTTTATAAAAACGGCTGTATGAAACCGGTTTGAGCAAATAATCCGACACGTCATAATCAAAGGCTTTGATGGCATATTTGTCCTTGCCGCTGATGATGATGACATGAGGGTTTTTTCTCAGGTTTTCAAGCAATTCCAAACCTGACATTTCCGGCATTTCCACATCTACGAATATGATATCCACAATATTTGAACTGGCAAGTTCACTGAGAGCAATCACCGGATTTTCAAAAGAACCCAAAAGATTCAGTTGTTTTGTCTTCCGGATAAACTCTTCAATCAGCTTGCGAACAATAGCATCATCATCAATTACAACACAATTTATCATAGGTCAGATATATTTGTCCCGATATCAAAGATATAAAAAATAAATGACTTAACAATCTGTTTGTAATATCTGTGGATTATAGCTGATATTCATTTGTTGTAATAATTTAAGCATATTCTTTTTTTCGCCATTGGTAAAAAATATACTTTTGCCCTGCTGGTTAACTGTCTGTAAAATGCGGTATTGCATAAGCAAATCTTTGGTGCGTTTTGCAATGGCATCAGCAGGATGAAGGATGTTCATTGACCCTTTAGTGATTTTTTCAATAACAGGAATAAAAAGGGGATAATGAGTACACCCCAATACCAGTTGGTCAACTTTGTTTTCTATCAGAGGCTCTATGTATTTTCTTAGCAGTTGTTCTGATTCATCAGAAAATACGCTTCCTTTTTCGGCAAGTTCAACAAGGCCACTTCCTTCTTTGTAGTGAATTTTTACATACGGATTGTATTTCTCCTGATTGCGTTTAAACAGTTCCCCTTTGAAAGTGCCATGTGTAGCCAGAACACCGATGTTACCGGTTTTCGAAAGCAGGCTGGCCGGTTTTACAGCAGGTTCCATACCAACAAATTGTATGTGTGAATATGTTTTTCTCAGTGACTCAATGGCCGCAGCCGTTGCAGTATTGCATGCCACAATGATTATTTTGACGTTTTGATCCAGCAAAAACCTGGTAATGTGATGACAGCGTTCTGTAATAAATGCTTCGGATTTGTTTCCGTAAGGGGCATGTTTACTATCACCAAAATAGATAAATGATTCACGGGGAAGGAATTCAGCAACGTATTTCCATACAGACAAGCCACCAAGTCCGGAATCAAAAACACCAATGCTGTTATCAGAATTAAGCATAGTGTAAAAATAAAAAAAAGACCATCAAAAAAGATGGTCTTAACAATAAAAAATTCTGATAATTATTCTACCAAATTTAACTGTGCCTTGACTTTTTCAGTAAGGTCTTCGCTGTCATCAGACTTATAAAGCAACATCGAGTTATCGTATATATAGGTATAACCTTCATCATCACCCACTTTTTTGATGGCATTTCTGATTTTGTCATAGATGGGTTCCAATAATTCCTGTTCTTTTTCTTGCAGGTCTGTTTGGGCATTTTGCTGGAATCCCTGAATGCGTTGTTGCAGGTTTTGGATATCAAGCTCTTTGTCTTTTCTTACAGATGTACCCCATGATTCATAGTTTTCTTCGTACTCCTGGTATTTCTTTTCAAACTCTGCATTCATGGTTTCTAACTGGTTTTCCAGTTGTTTGGTGTACTCGGTAATTTCCTGTTCAGCCTGTGCGCGGTCTGGCATTTCGGTAAAAATGGCTTCAACCCTTACATATCCGAGTTTTACTTTTTGTGCATAACTATTGACAGCTGTACCTGCAATAAGTACCATAGCTGCAATTAGTGAAATTTTTCTCAACATAACATTGTATTTTTAATGATTAGCAAAAGTAGATTTTTTAATTTTTATAACCAAGCTTTCTTAGCACATCATCACTTTTATCGTATTTAGGATCTGTGTAAAGCATGTTTACAGCATTGGCAGTATCAAAAATAACAGCATAATTACCTTCCTGGGCAATTTCTTTTACTGCATTAAATATATCATCCTGAATGGGCTTAAGTAATTCTTTCCGTTTTTTGAACAACATGCCGTCGCGGCCAAAATACTTCTGTTGCAATTCACGCATTTCTTTTTCTTTTTGAATAATTTCTTCTTCGCGTTTCATTTTGAGTTCATCTGTCAGGAATACTTTTTCAGCTTTAAAATCTTCATACATTTTCTCAATTTCATTTCTCATTTCTTCCACCTCGTTTTTCCATTGGTCGGAAAGTTCATTGAGTTGTTGCTGTGCCGTTTCATAAGTTGGAATATTGTTCATAATATAATCTGTGTCCACATAAGCATATTTTTGGGCAAAAACACCCAAAGTAAGCAAAGGCAATAAAATTGTCAGGCATATTTTTTTCATAAGTTCACTATTTTAGTTACAGAAAATTTATACACAAATAACGGACCAAAGATAACATAATCAGAATTGCTGACCAATAACAAAGTGGAATTGACCTCCATTAACCCCGGTTTTTCCTTGGACTTCATCAAATCCATAGCCCCAATCAACACCAAGCATGCCAATCATGGGCATATATACCCTGATTCCGAATCCGGCAGAGCGCTTAAGTTCAAACGGGTTATAATTGGAAAAGTCATTCCATGCATTACCACCTTCGATAAAAGCAAGGCCGTAAAAGGTAGCAGATGGATTGAGCGAAAGGGGATAGCGAAGTTCAAGGCTGAATTTATTGTACAGGTTGCCCCCTGATGATGGAGTGAGTGAATTGTTATTGTATCCTCGGAGGCCTATTGTTTCTCTGCCGTACAGATTGTAGCCGTATAGCCCATCTCCGCCAAGCTGAAATCCTTCAAAAGGGGAGGGCCCGATGTCGCTGTTGTAATAAGCAAGGAAACCGAATTCAAATTTAGACCTGAGCACCAGAGCCTGACTACCCCCTTCTTTTGACCCCATGAGTGTAGTGTACCAGTCAGCTTTCAATTTCCATTTGTGATATTCTATCCATTTATATTTTTCCTGGGGATTCATGGTGGTGTAATCCTTATTATTAAATAAAGAGAAAGGTGGTGTAAGTTCAAGCGAAAGGCTCATGCTATTGCCTCGGGTGGGAAATATGGGATTTGGACCACTGCTTGAACGTCCCAGACTGGCCATAAAGTTGATGTTATTAGAAGTTCCGTCGTCATAGATAAAACCTGACCACTGATGAATGTTGTAGTGTTTATACCCAAGTTGGGTGTTCAAAGTAAAAAAATCATCAGGCCATTCAAGGCGTTGTCCAAGTCCTGCTGAGGCACCGGATACAATGAATTGTTGTTTGGTAGTGTCAGAACCGTATTTTTGTCTTGAGTTATATACTGAAACCGAGAGGGAGTTTGGTTTACGGCCACCCAACCATGGTTCTACAAAAGTGAAGCTGTAATTCTGATAATATGGCCCGCTTGCCTGAGCTCTGAGGCTTAAACGTTGCCCGTCGCCTGCTGGCAATGGTCTGTATGCTTTGGGGTTAAAAATATTTTGAAGTGAAAAATTATTAAATGTCAGACCCAGTGTTCCAACGATCATGCCTGCGCCATATCCACCGCTGAGTTCAATCTGGTCAGATGGTTTTTCTTCAACAATATATTCCAGGTCAACAACGCCTTTTTCAGGATCAGGTTCAAAATTCACGTTCATTTTTTCCGGGTCAAAATATCCGAGCTGTGATAATTCCCTGATGGTACGTTGAATGTCTGACCGTTTATAGAGATCGCCGGGCTTTGTCCGCACTTCCCTGATGATAACATGATCATTTGTACGTGTGTTCCCGTCTATGATGACTTCATTGATTCGGGCTTGTTTTCCCTCGTATATTTGCATTTCAAGATCAATAGAATCTTTTTCTATATTGACTTCAACAGGGGTGATGTTTGAAAATAAATATCCGTTGTCCTGATACAATGAAAACACAGAATTTTCACCCATCAACTGTTCATCAAGCAATTTCTGATTATATATGTCTCCTTTTTCAATGGCGAGTACCCTTGAAAGCTGTTTATTTGTATATTTAGTATTTCCAACCCAGTCGATGTCCCGGAAATAATATTTTTTACCTTCTTCAATGCCAATAACAAGGTTAATGCTTTCTTCATTTTTCTGAATGGAATCATAAAGGATACGGGCATCTCTAAATCCTTCTTCATTGTACTTATTAACGATGGCTTTTTTGTCTTCTTTAAATTCAGAGCGGATAAATTTTGAGGCTTTCCAGAAACGATACCATGCTTTTTCCTTGGTATCTTTCATAAGCCTTTTGATTTTCCCATCGCTAAAATGTTCATTTCCTTCAATGATCAGATTTTCAACCTTGATGCGATCATGTTTATCAATGTTGATATAAAGAATAACAGAATTGGACATTGTTGTGTCTTTTTCCTGTACAATATTTATTTCCACGTCCAGGTACCCTTTATCGATAAAATACCGCTTTGTCCCGGCACGGATGTTCATCAAGAGGTTGTCTGTAACCTGCGAACCTTTAACAAGTTTAAGGTTTTCGCGCAGGTCATCTGCTTCACCTTTTTTTACCCCATTAAAAGAAAATTTTGCTAACCTTGGTCTTTCAGATAACACAATATCAAGGAAAATTTTATTGTCAATAATCCGGTCTGCAACGATTTTGACTTCGGAAAACAATCCCTGATCCCAGAGTTTTTCAATGGCATTGCTTATTTTTTCACCTGGTACCATGATCGTATCACCAACTTGCATACCGGTAAGATGAATGATCACATTATGATCAAGATATTTGATCCCGACAATTTGAATGCCTCCGATAACATACTCTTTCGGATCAGCATAATTAATGCGGCTTAATTTGTCTTTTAAAGATACTTGTGCTGTTACTGTAATACTGAAGAAAAGCAATACAATAATATTTAAACTAATTTTTTTCATTACATCCACACTTACAATTGTTCACTCGTTTTACCAAATCTTCGTTCTCTGGATTGAAAGTCCAGTATTGCTTTATAAAGGTGATTTTTGGAGAAATCAGGCCACAGGGTTTTTGTAAAATACAGTTCAGAATATGCCAATTGGTAAATCATATAATTGCTGATCCTTTTTTCTCCACTGGTTCGTATCAGAAGTTCAGGATCCGGCATTTTTTTTGTTGACAGGTGACTTGAGATCATCTGTTGATCAATTTCTTCGGGTTTAACATCACCGGCTTTTACTCTTTCAGCGATGCTACGACATGCCTGAAGAATATCCCAACGTCCTGAATACGACAGGGCAAGTGACAGGCACATGCGTTTACCGTGTTTTGTTTTATCAACTGTTTTATTGATGTTCTTTTGCACTTTTTCGGGCAACCTTGATGTATCTCCAATCACATTGAGAGAAATATCATTTTTTAAAAGTGTTTTTATTTCTTTTTGTAAATTGTCGATCAGAAGCTCCATCAGGCTGCTTACCTCATTTTTTGGCCTGTCCCAGTTTTCAGTTGAGAAAGCATATAGGGTCAGGTATTTTACCCCAAGCTCAGCACATGCTTCAGTAATATTTCTAACAGATTTAGCCCCGGCACGGTGTCCCATAATACGAATACCACCCCTTTTTTTTGCCCATCTGCCATTTCCATCCATTATAATGGCAATGTGTTGTGGTAATTTATCTTTGTTTATTCTGTTTTTCAAATCTGACATTGACTAAAAGATTAATAATATGCATGACACTCTGAACTCATTTTGAATACATAAGACAGGCTTATTGCAGCATAGGAATACCAATCATCATTTGTGTTAAACCCCTGTTGTTTGACATCATTTGATGCACTCAAAGGGATCCTTGCCTGTGTATATAATTCAAGATCCTCGCCTGTTTTATTATCCAGCATGTCTGAATAGGTTTTTCTGAAAGCCCATTCAGCTCCGATAATAATTCGCCGTGTCAGGTTCATTTTAATGCCCATAGCCATTGGCAGAACCACAGTAAATGTATGGCTTGACTCGCTGGTATAACAAGCTCCAATGCCAAGGTTGACATAAGGTGTGTAAAAATTCTTTTTTGTTTCTCCGAGTTTATAAATGAGAAAATGAAATTCAACCTGGGCAGCTCCTTCAATAAGGGGGGTTACAAAGGCGGCATCGCGAATGTTTTGATAGCTAAAGTGAGAGTCTTCATCAAAAGCCTGCAAATGTGTATAAAGCCCTCCATATTTAATTGCTACCCGTGAGTTAATATGTTGTTTATAAAATGCACCTATGTTAAGCCGGGGAGAATAAAAAGGTTTTCCCCAGTTTAATTCTCCGAGATAATAAGAACCACCTCCATGAATTCCAATTTCACCAGCTCGTTGAGCATGAGCAGGAAGAAAAAAAATCACAAAAACCATACTCAGGGATATGTGGCATAATAAGTTATTTATTCTTTTAATACTCTCCTTCATAAATAAGGTTCCAGAACTGAATTGTTATGCTAACGGGCATCAAAATAAAATAGTATATACATCACCTGAAAAAATCAGAACTTTGGCATACCCGGACCTTTTGGGCGCAACTTATAGGTAATATTGAGTGTAAGAAAGACATAAGCATCATTATAATTTGAATTCCCCCGTTGATTATACACAGCAGCACCCGGCCAGTCATCTGATCTGTCGGCAAAAAACCGGGCAATGGGATCATCAAATATGTCAGGATCTACGTATGTTGTGCTTACATCGTCAATGTAATCAGTTCCGGTATATCTTGCTCCAAGTTCAAAACCAATGCCCCAGTTTCTGTCAAGTAAAAAATTCATGCCAAAACCTATGGGAACCGACCATGATATCCGTTGGTATGGTTCACGTGTGGCAACATGATTTTGGCCTTCTGTCCCAAGTGGCTGTAGTGCGTACCACTCCCCGTCGGTATATTGACCTTGGGGATTAAACCAAAAACCGTTGATCCCGGTAAAAATGTATAAACTGGGAGAATTGCCCTGCCCGCGGTTTCTCCGGAGGTCATATCTGTGTCCGAACTGTTCTTTCAGGATATGATATTCTATGTGTGCACCCATTTCAGCAATGGGAGAACGAAAAGACAAATTTCTGGCTTGCCTGTGAACATTTTTGGTTGTGGCATCATCACCATATACCCAGCCAAAAGCACCTGTGCCTTTTACCGAAAACGACGGGCTTAATTTATACCTGTACCCAGCATAAAAAAGCGGGCGGGTATATAAAACTTCAAAATCCCTTACAAAGTGAGTGCCTGCCTGTTCAGAACCACCAAGTTCTCCAAAAAAGCTGGTTCCGCCAATGCCAAAAATAACTTCTTCTCTGAGTTTACGCCACTGTGAACCAAATTGAGCGTTAACAGTGCCAGCAAACATACTTAATAAAACAAATGCAATGAGTAGTCGTTTCATACTAATTGTTTTTTTAAACTGTAATGGAGTTAATATCAATTTCTCATATCAACACCCCACATCAGTTTTTTTTGTAATGTGCTAAAATAGTTATTTTTAAACAATCTGACAAGGTTCACAGAAAAATTTGCTTTTTTAATGATAATTTCTTCTAAAAATGGCCTGTGTACTGATTTATAGTCGAGGCTGAGTTTTGCTGATTTGTTGGTTTTTTCAAGTTTTAATTTAATTGTTCCCTCGTCTGAGATAACCAGGGGGCGTACAGTCAGGTTATGTGGGGCAATGGGTGTGATAACAAAAATATTGCTGTTGGGATGAACAATTGGTCCTCCACAGCTTAATGAATAGGCAGAGCTTCCGGTAGGAGTACTTACAATCAGTCCGTCAGACCAGTAGGTGTTGATGAGTTCGTCATTGTAATAAGCATTTATTTTTATCATGGAGGAGCTGACATGTTTTTGCAAAGCAATTTCGTTGAGTGCAAAATTGTTGTCACCAAAATCATTCTTTTTAGTTTGTATTTCCAGCAAAGAACGCTTTTCCAGATCATATTCTCCTTTTAAAACTTGATCAAGCGCAAGGGGGATACCATCTTTAGATACATTGGACAAAAAACCCAATCTGCCGCTGTTAATTCCCAATACTGGAATCCCTTTGTCTTTGATCATATTGACTGTTTCAAGGAAAGTTCCATCACCCCCGATTGAGAATACCATGTCAACATTTTTCCACTCATCGTTTGAAAGGTTGAATAATCCTTCACAATCAGGTTCATAGGACAATTTTTCTTTAATAAAAAGTGCAAATGGACGATATATCAAAAATCGGATATTGTGTTTTTTGAGTATCTCAAATACCTGGATGATGCTTCCGTTGAAGGACTGATTAAAACGACGACCGTAAACTGCAATTTTCATATTGATAAATAAAGGGAACTTAAGTTTTCAAGAAACAAATATAATGGATTAGGATGCGATGAACAAATTTTACTGAACAGCATTTATCTATCATGTTTGGCGTTTGTATCGTTGCTCAAGTTTCAACGCAATCAGGGGTTTATTTGATGTAAAGGGATTATCAGAAGTTCCTTATATTTTATATAAAGGAGAATGAAACCAGACAAAAAAACCAAAAGCTTTGTGATTTGTAAATGCAAGATGACATCCAAAACTCCTGTCGTAAAAAGTATGACATTCAATTCCCGTTCCTGCACTAGCCAGTAAAGCACCTGTAAGATTGTTGTCAATGCCATATTTTTTGTCGTACCATGTTTTTGCATTGTCCCAAAAAGCATACAGAAAAACCTTGTAGTGGATTTCATTGAATTCATTAACAGGGATAAACGGAATTGCAACTTTTTTTCGGGAAAGCAGTTTAAATTTCAAGGTTTGATTTATGTTTATCATGCCTGTCCCATGTACTGTGTAATATTCATAGCCACGGGGATAATAGTCGTACCCCAAGATTCCGGAGAGGTGCCATGGGAGGTTTTCAACATTCATCATATGCCATAATCCATTTGTTTCCAGTGAATAATAAAGCTTGTTAGTAAGCCTGTGATGCAGATGTATTTGGGTTTTTGCGGTTAAAAAATCCGGACTTTGCGGGTGTATTCTTAACCCGGTTTTTTTCATTTCAAACAAAAAATGAAAGCCCTGCAATGGGAAAAATTTGTCATCTCTGTTGTCAAATTCATATTGTAAACGAAGCCTGAAAAATCTTGATTCCTGAGCTGAATTAAATAAATAATCCGGATAGGATGCAATAAGGCTGTCGGATACCTCATAGCGGTGATATTCTGTAGAAAACCTGAGCTTTTGATGTAAGCCATGTCGCACAAAATAAATAAACCCTGCCCTGTTCTCATTCAGGGCGGTGAATTCAGGCTGATAGTAGTATTGTTGTTTGTCTTTGATGTTTGTGACAGCAACCTGCCGCTGCCTAAAACGGTCAGCATAGAATTGAATGCCATGATTTCGCAATTTGTCCATGGCTGGATTTTCATACAATATTCCTATTTGTTCCCTGTATCCAAACCGGGCTTTAAGCTTCAGGAAATGGTTTTTGCCAAAAAGGTTGTGTTTTTCAAAGCTCAGGCCATAGTTAATTTTTCTCCAATCGGCATTGAAAAAAAATGCACTTAAATTTCTGTCAGCATGTTCCAGAATAGGGTATATCCAGTAATAAAATCTTTCTTTTACGCTCACATTGACTTTAATGCCATTGTTTTCTTTTATCCATGATATTCTGGCAAATACGAAAAGGGAAGTATTCATGAGATTTTTCTCGGATTCTTTTACTTTTTCAGGCCATGTGAGCGAGTCAATCTTGTAGCCTGTACGAAAACTCAGTTCACGCATAATGACAGAGGAGTCTGTTGTATGGTTCCCGTGAATGTTGATTGTTGTTACTGGTTGTGCAAACACAGCAGGTCCAGCTAATGAACATAGAAAAACAATAATAAGATAAATATTCCTAAGCAAGCCTAAACGTTTAAATAACTTAAAAACAATTCATATCTATCCCTGTATAAGGAATTTGCGTCATCGTCAAGCATGAATGATGCCATAATGTTGTAATCAAAACGATGAAAACTATGGATGATCGATGTCAAATCGACAGTGTCAAATTTTATTGTAACATGGATTTTCATGCTGTCTTTTACTTCCGATACATACAAGCTGATAATTTTAGTGTTGTTGTCTTCAGCAATTCGTGCAATTTCACTAAGGGCATAATCATGTATCCCCATCTCAAGAGCAATAACACTGCCTTTTATATTGGACCCGGTAATTTTTGCAAAATGCTGTACCAGGTCAGGCAATATAATAGAACCAAGGTATTTTTTTGAGGAAACTGAAAGCACAGGGATCAGGCTGAGCTTAAGTTTTGCAGCTATGTCAATAACTTCCCATAAATGTTGATTTTCAGTTGCAAATGGCCTTATCAAGCTTAACTTGTGATTTCCAATGGGTTCTACCCCGCAATTCAGATTATAAATATCGGATTCAGATATCAGCCCAAGGAAATCTTCATTGTTGACAATCGGCATATGTGAAACCTTAAAAAATTCCATCCAGGATAAAACTTTGTTACCTGTATCAGAGGTTTTTACCTCTGGTATGAGAGAAGAAATGATTTCGCTTGCATACATAAAAACGCAGTATTTTTTTTTGATATTATTATGTTCATGATAAAGATAACATATATTTGTAAGAAAAAAGAAAAAATGACAAGATTGAGTGTAAACATCAATAAAATAGCAACATTGCGGAATGCCAGGGGGGGGGATATTCCGGATGTGTTACGTGCTGCCATTGATTGTGAGAGATTTGGGGCAGATGGTATTACTGTGCATCCCAGGCCTGATGAAAGGCATATTCGCAGAAGTGATGTGCGAAATATACGCCCGCATCTAAAATCGGAATTTAATATTGAAGGTTATCCTTCCGATGATTTTTTGCAACTAATCGAAGAGATTGTCCCGGAACAGGTAACGTTGGTACCTGATCCTCCGGATACCCTTACTTCCAATGCCGGATGGGATACAAAAAAACATGTTGATTTATTAAAGGATATCATCATTATATTGAAAAATTATGGATGTAGGACATCAATATTTGTGGATCCCCATTTAGACTATATTGAATATGCTGCAAAAACCGGTACCGACAGAATTGAATTATACACAGAGTCTTATGCAGCCCGTTATCATGATGACAGAAAGCTTGCTGTTAAGCCGTATGCAGAAGCAGCAAAACTTGCAGGAGAACTTGATATGGGAGTTAATGCCGGACATGACCTTAATCTTGATAATCTGGCTTTTTTTATACAGGGTGTTTCCGGTGTTGATGAAGTATCCATTGGTCATGCATTGATTTCCGATGCATTGTATTATGGCTTGGAAAATACAATTCAGATGTACAAACGGGAATTACGCAAGTCTTAATATGAATTTCCTAGAGCGGGTTTTTAAAATAATACAAGACATAAATATTCCATGTTCTGAGAAAGATGCTGATGATATTGATGTGGAAGAATTATTGGAAGTACTTTACAATTTTAATTTAAGAATTATATGCACAAAACAGGATAAGGCATTGTGGTCAAAACCGAATTATAAATATTGGTAAATTGTTGACCTGATGTGATAATTATTACATTTGTTAACTCAGAAAAAAAAATTATGTGTGGAATCGCAGGATATTATGCTTCAGATTCATTTGTCACTGAAAACGAATTGCACCTCATGGCTGAATCTATAAAGCACAGAGGCCCTGATGCAGAAGGTTTTTATTGTAACAGCTATGCTGGTTTTGCCCATAAACGGCTGAGCATTCTGGATTTGTCTGATAATGCAAATCAGCCCATGGAGTCACATTCGAGACGTTACATTTGTGTTTATAACGGTGAAGTTTATAATTTCAGGGATATTGCAGCAGAACTGGATATTGCTTTCAGAACCAAAAGTGACACAGAGATTATAATTGAAGCATTTGAAGAATGGGGAGCAACGTTTGTCAATAAACTGAACGGGATGTTTGCTCTGGCCATTTATGATAAGCAGGAAAAAGTGTTGTATTTGTTCAGAGATAGAATTGGGATAAAACCATTGTATTATTTCTGGGATGGGGAACATTTTGTGTTTGCTTCGGAATTAAAGGCTTTATTACAGGTAAACAACATAAAGAAAAATTTAAAAATAAACAGCCTTGCTATAAACGAATATCTGCATTTGGGCTATATCCCTGAGCCAAATACCATTTACCGGAACATCAGGAAATTTCCATCAGGACATTTCGGCATTCTTGATCATGATGGACTTCGCGTTGAAGCATACTGGATGGTAGAGGGAGTCATTCGTCGCAACCTGATTGATAATTTTAAAGATGCAAAAAGCCGGTTATCAGAATTGATTGATGATTCCGTTCGGTCCAGGTTAATCAGCGATGTCCCATTTGGATGTTTATTAAGTGGTGGTATAGATTCAAGCCTTGTAACAGCATATGCTCAAAAACACACCAAGGGAAAACTCAGTACTTTTTCAATCGGGTTTAAAGAAAATGAATACAATGAAGCTGAGTATGCCCGTAAAGTTTCGGAGCACTTGGGTACAGATCATCACGAGCACATTGTATCCAAAAACGAAGCCAGGGATATGGTGCCTGATATCCTTGACTATTACGATGAACCATATGCTGATTCTTCAGCCATTCCCACGATGATTTTATCGAAATTTGCCAAGAATGATGTAAGTGTTGTGTTGACAGGAGATGGGGGAGATGAATTGTTTCACGGCTATGGTGCATATGTATGGGCAAAACGGCTTTCCAATCCAATCATCAGGGGATTGAGGCATCCCATCAGGCACGGATTATCGAAAATGTCAAATCGGTATCAGCGGATTTCACATCTGTTTGATTTTGACAACAAATCAGAATTAAAATCCCATATTTTTTCTCAGGAGCAATATTTTTTCAGCAGGGATGAAATTAATCAAATATTGGTCAATACTTATATGGAAGAGATTAACCTGCAGGAAGACCACAGTTATTTTGTGAGGAATTTATCTGCCCGTGAAAACCAGGCTGTTTTTGATATAAGATATTATCTGAAAGATGATTTGCTTATTAAACTTGACAGGGCCAGTATGCGATACAGCCTTGAAGCAAGAGTTCCTTTACTTGATCACCGCATCGTTGAATTTGCGGTCAATCTGGATCCCAAATTGAAAGTGCACCGAAGTACTAAAAAATATTTACTAAAGGAAATCTTGTACAAACATGTTCCGAAAAGCTTTTTTGACAGGCCGAAGGCAGGATTTGCACTTCCCTTAAAAAAATGGTTACGTACCGACCATAACTACCTTATTAAGGATTATTTGTCAAAAGAGATCATAGAAAAACACAACATAGTACATTACAAGCCTGTTAAGGAGATGGTTGACCGGTATATGAAAGGTACAGATTACCTGTATAACAGGCTTTGGTTATTGATTGTTCTCCATCAGTTCCTTGAAAAGATTAATAAATGACATCAAGCTTCTGCTGTGGGTCCGCCAAAATTCATGGGCATTTTTGGAGGTGTATGTCCGCCTTTGATTTTGATTTCACCATGGGTACTTTCATACTTTTTGATGTTCCCCTGAAGTGCATTCATCAGCCGTTTTGCATGCTCTGGTGTCAGAATAATCCTGGATTTAACCGGTGCTTTCGGTACTCCGGGCATGATTCGGATAAAATCAACAATAAACTCAGAGCTTGAATGTGAAATAACAGCCAAATTGGCATAATTTCCCTGAGCAGTTTCCTCATCCAGTTGGATGTTCATTTGTTTATTTTTGTCTTGTTGCTGTTCCATAGTTTATCAGGTGTTTTTTTGGTCTGCTTCTGAATCATCACTTTCTTGTGTGCTTTTTTGGAGTTTATCCAGTTCGGATTTATTCCCGACAAGAATTTTATCATATTCACGTAGTCCTGTACCTGCCGGGATAAGATGGCCTACAATGACATTTTCTTTTAAGCCGAGTAACATGTCATTTTTTCCATTGATGGCCGCTTCGTTTAATACCTTGTTTGTTTCCTGGAATGAAGCAGCTGACATAAAGCTTTCAGTCTGTAAAGCCGCACGGGTAATTCCCTGAAGTGCTTGTCTTGAGGTGGCCGGTACAGCAGGTCGGGCATGAACAAGTTTCATGTCACGTCGTCTGAGGTGGGAATTTTCATCACGAAGCCTGCGTGCGGTTACTATCTGACCCGATTTAAGATTTTCCGAATCACCGTTGTCTTCGATAACTTGCATGCCATATATCTCATCGTTAACTTCGCGGAATTTCCATTTGTCCACAATTTGCTTTTCTAGAAATTGCGTGTCGCCGGGATCTTCAATGATTACTTTGCGCATCATTTGTCTTACAACAACTTCAAAATGCTTATCATTAATTTTTACCCCTTGAAGTCTGTAAACTTCCTGTACTTCATTGACAATGTATTCCTGTACTTTTGTCGGACCTTTGATATTGAGGATATCAGCTGGTGTAATAATACCATCGGATAAAGTTGTACCGGCTCTGATATAATCACCTTCCTGTACCAAAATTTGTTTTGTCAGGGGGACAAGGTATTTTTTTACATCCCCATCTTTGGAAGTAATGATAACTTCACGGTTACCACGTTTGATTTTACCAAATTCAACCTGACCGTTAATTTCAGAAACAACAGCGGGATTGGAAGGATTACGTGCTTCGAAAAGTTCGGTTACACGTGGTAAACCCCCAGTAATGTCGCCGCCTTTGCTCACATTACGCGGTATTTTGGCAATGGTTTGTCCGGCAACAAGTTTATCCCCTTCTTTTATGGTCAAATGTGCACCTACAGGCAGGTTATAGTTTTTGATAATTTTATTATTATCTTTTTCTGATACAATCGCCAATTCAGGATTCTTTTTCTTGTCTTTTGTTTCGGTGATTACTTTTTCCCTGAAACCAGTTTGTTCATCAGCGTCTTCCTGATAAGTAATGCCTTCAATCAGGTTTTTAAATTTTGCAATTCCATTCTTTTCGGAAACAATGGTTGCGTTGAAAGGATCCCATTCACAAATTTTTGTGCCTTTTTCAATTATTTGATTGTTTTTAACATATAATTTGGCACCATAAGGGATGTTGTTTGTCATCAGTGAGATTCCGGTATTATCATCAACAATTTTCATTTCAGCCATACGGCCAATGACAATATCGACAAATTCTTCACCTTCTTTTTTGTAAGTTACGGTGCGCAGTTCATCAATTTCAATACGTCCGCTGTACTTGGCAGTGATTGATGATTCTGCAGCAATATTACCAGCCACACCACCAACATGGAATGTACGAAGGGTAAGCTGTGTGCCTGGTTCCCCAATGGATTGAGCTGCAATAACACCAACAGCCTCACCTTTTTGTACCATTCTGGCAGTTGCCAGGTTCCGGCCGTAACATTTAGCACAAACGCCCCTTCTGGATTCACATGTCAGAACCGAACGGATTTCAACTTCTTTAATGGGTGAATCTTCAATTGTTTTTGCAATTTCTTCGGTAATTTCTTCTCCGGAGCTGACAATATGTTCCCCGCTTTGAGGATGAAATACGTCATGTACAGCTGTGCGGCCAAGGATACGTTCATGTAAAGACTCTACAACTTCTTCATTCATTTTGATGGCTGTTGCTACAATGCCTCTCAATGTGCCGCAGTCAGTTTCAGAGATAACAACATCCTGGCAAACATCAACAAGCCTTCTGGTCAGGTATCCTGCATCTGCAGTTTTAAGGGCTGTGTCAGCAAGTCCTTTTCGGGCACCGTGTGTTGAGATAAAATATTCGAGGACAGACAGGCCTTCTTTGAAATTGGCTAAAATGGGATTTTCAATAATTTGTTGTCCGCTTCCAGCTGATTTTTGAGGTTTCCCCATTAACCCACGCATGCCACATAGCTGACGTATTTGTTCCTTTGATCCACGTGCACCTGAATCCAGCATCATGTAAACAGGGTTAAAACCATTGTTGTCTTTTGATAGGTTACCCATTACCAAATTGGTAAGTTTTGCATTTGTATGTGTCCAGATATCAATTATCTGATTATACCTTTCGTTATTGGTAATGAATCCCATGTTATAATTGTTCAGTACTTCGTCAACCTGTGCATAACCTTCCTGGATCATGGATTCTTTTTCTTCAGGAATGATAACGTCATCAAGATTAAAAGACAACCCACCTTTGTATGCCATATTGAATCCCATGTGTTTTATGTCATCCAAAAATTTGGCAGTTACTGCGGTATTGGTTTTGCTTAATACGTTGGCAATGATGCCACGTACAGATTTTTTGGTCAGCAGCTCATTAATAAAGCCCACTTCTTTTGGCACAATGTCGTTAAACAAAACACGTCCGGTTGTGGTTTCAATAATTTTCTTTAGAGGTTGTCCGTTTTCGTCCCGAACATCAACGCGTACGTTGATGATGGCACTGAGCGCAATTTTTTTCTCATTGTAAGCAATCTTGACTTCTTCCGGGGCATAAAAAGTCTGGCCTTCTCCTTTCGCCCCTTTTTTGGCTTTTGTGATGTAATACAATCCAAGTACCATATCCTGAGAAGGTACAGTAATTGGAGCTCCGTTGGCCGGATTAAGGATATTATGTGATGCCAGCATAAGTACTTGGGCTTCAAGAATAGCAGCATTCCCGATAGGGAGATGTACAGCCATTTGGTCTCCGTCAAAGTCGGCATTGAAGGCAGTACATGCAAGGGGATGGAGTTGAATTGCTTTTCCTTCGATCAGTTTTGGCTGAAAAGCCTGAATACCGAGCCTGTGCAATGTCGGGGCACGGTTGAGAAGCAATGGGTGTCCTTTAAGAACATTTTCGAGTATATCCCAAATAACCGGATCACGTCGATCCACAATTTTTTTAGCAGATTTTACTGTTTTAACAATGCCGCGTTCGATAAGCTTTCTAATCACAAACGGCTTATAGAGTTCTGCAGCCATGTCTTTGGGTAAACCGCACTCATGCAGTTTTAATTCCGGGCCTACTACAATCACTGAACGCGCTGAATAATCAACACGTTTACCAAGCAGATTCTGACGAAAACGTCCTTGTTTTCCTTTGAGGCTGTCACTAAGAGATTTTAAAGGTCTGTTGGCATCTGTTTTAACTGCATTTGATTTACGTGAATTGTCAAAAAGGCTGTCAACAGATTCCTGAAGCATGCGTTTTTCATTACGCAGAATAACTTCAGGTGCTTTGATGATCATGAGCCTTTTTAGCCTGTTATTTCTAATGATTACACGCCGGTATAGATCGTTCAGATCAGAGGTGGCAAATCTTCCGCCATCCAGGGGCACAAGTGGCCTGAGTTCTGGAGGGATGATTGGAATGACTCGGATGATCATAAATTCAGGCCTGTTCTTATCTTTAGAAGCTCTGAAAGCTTCTACTACTTTAAGCCTTTTAAGGGCTTCGTTTTTACGTTGTTGTGATGTTTCTTTATTGGCTTTATCCCTTAGGCTGAAAGACAGTTCATCAAGGTTTATCCTGGAAAGAAGATCAAATATCGCATTGGCTCCCATCTTAGCAATGAATTTATTGGGATCATCATCTTCAAGCATCTGGTTACCTGAGGGAAGAGAGTCAAGGATATCAAGATATTCTTCTTCTGTTAAGAAGTCAAGTGTTTTTAATCCTTCATTTTCTTTGATACCCGGCTGGATTACTGTATATTTTTCATAGTAAATAATGGAATCCAGTTTTTTTGTAGGTAATCCCAATAGATAACCAATTTTATTTGGCAATGACCGGAAATACCAAATGTGAGCAACAGGAACTTCGAGTTTAATATGACCCATGCGCTCTCTGCGCACTTTTTTTTCTGTTACTTCTACACCACAGCGATCACATACAATTCCTTTGTACCGGATGCCTTTGTATTTTCCACAATGACATTCAAAATCTTTTACCGGGCCAAAAATGCGTTCGCAAAACAAACCATCCCTTTCCGGTTTATAGGTCCGGTAATTGATGGTTTCGGGTTTTGTTACTTCACCACTTGAGCGATCCAGTATATCTTCAGGTGAAGCTAAACTGATGGATAGTTTTTCGAAGTTACTGGTAACTTTCTTGTCTTTTCTGAAAGCCATATATCTGATCAATTAAATAAATAACAATTACAATTAATTCATTTCAAAATTCAGGCATAAACCCTGTAATTCATGAATGAGTACATTAAGAGATTCAGGAATACCATGGGAGGGCATTGGTGTTCCTTTCACAATTGACTCATAAGTTTTGGCACGACCTTTGACATCGTCGGATTTTACTGTCAGTATCTCTTTCAAAGTATGTGCTGCTCCAAAAGCCTCGAGAGCCCAAACCTCCATTTCACCAAAACGCTGACCTCCAAATTGAGCTTTACCTCCAAGTGGTTGTTGAGTTATCAGAGAATAAGGCCCAATAGACCGGGCATGCATTTTATCGTCAACCATGTGGCCAAGTTTTAGCATGTATATTACTCCAACGGTTGCCGGCTGGTCAAATTTTTCTCCTGTTTCACCATCATAAATATGGGTTTTGCCATATCTTGGCACGCCTGCTTTATCTGTGAATTCATTAATCTGATCCAGGGATGCTCCATCAAAAATTGGAGTGGAGAATTTCATGTTTAGTTTCTCCCCTGCCCATCCAAGCACAGTTTCATATATTTGTCCAAGGTTCATACGTGAAGGCACTCCCAGGGGGTTAAGTACCAGGTCAACAGGTGTGCCGTCTTCAAGGAAAGGCATGTCTTCCTGTCTTACAATCTTGGCAATAATTCCTTTATTCCCATGTCGTCCTGCCACTTTATCCCCGACTTTAATAACACGTTTTTTGGCGAGATAGACTTTTGCCATTTGAACAATGCCATTGGGTAATTCGTCTCCGATTGTAATGTTCAATGACCTGCGTCTGAATTCACCCTCAAGGTTTTTGTATTCTACAAGGTAATTTTGCAAAATCTTTTCAATCATTGTGTTTTTCTTTTTGTCAGTTGTCCATCTTGATGGTTTGACATTCAGAAAATCAATGTTACTGAGTGCTTTGAGGGTAAATTTCTTGCCCTTAGGGATAAGCTTGGCACCAAAGTTATCTTTTACACCCTGAGAAGTTTTTCCATTAACAAGGGTAAACAGTTTATCAAGCAGTCTGGATTTGAGTTTTTCGGCTTCCTGCTTGAATTCATTATCAATGTTTTCCACCAGGATTTTTTCCTGGTTTCTTGTTTTTTTGTCCTTATAAGTTTTTGAGAACAACTTTTTGTCAACTACCACACCAGACGTTGATGGCGAAGCTTTTAGTGAAGCATCTTTAACATCACCGGCTTTATCCCCAAAGATAGCACGCAATAATTTTTCTTCAGGTGAAGGATCAGTTTCTCCTTTTGGGGTGATCTTTCCCATCATGATATCTCCGGCAATGACATTTGCCCCGATACGAATAATACCATTTTCATCCAGATTTCTGGTAGCAGATTCGCTTACATTGGGAATGTCAGCAGTAAGTTCTTCCAGGCCTCGTTTTGTGTCCCTGACATCCAACTGATATTCATCAATGTGAATAGAAGTGAAAATATCTTCTTTCACAAGCCGGTCGGAAATTACCACTGCATCCTCAAAATTATAACCTTTCCATGGCATGAAAGCCACTTTAAGGTTACGTCCCAGTGCCAGTTCTCCTCCTACTGTTGCATAACCTTCAGTCATGACAGTACCTTTATGGACTTTATCTCCTTTTCTGACAATGGGCTTGAGGTTGACGTTACTGTTTTGGTTGGTTTTCTGGAATTTCGTAAGTTTATAAGTTACTGTATCTTTGTTAAAAGAAACGAACTTTTCTTCTTCGGTACGTTTGTATTTAATGATGATTTTCTCTGCATCTACATACTCCACGATACCATCACCTTCGGCAATGATAAGTAGCCTTGAATCTCTGGCGACCCTTCTTTCAATGCCTGTACCCACAATCGGTGCTTCATTTTTGACCAGCGGAATGGCTTGTCTCATCATGTTTGATCCCATCAATGCGCGGTTTGCATCATCATGCTCAAGGAAAGGAATAAGTGATGCTGCAATGGAAGCAATCTGATTTGGAGCAACATCCATGAGCTTAATATCCTTGGGTTCAGTCATGGCATATTCGCCGTCGTGCCTTACCCTAATTTTGTCAGACTGAAATAATCCGTCATCATCAATAGGTGCATTAGCCTGAGCAATGACATGATGTTCTTCTTCTTCGGCACTGAGGTAAAGAATGTCGTCTTTGAGCCTTACTTGTTGATCTTCAACTTTACGGTATGGTGTTTCAATGAACCCGAGTTCATTAATTTTTGTATAAACACAAAGGGATGAGATCAGACCAATATTTGGTCCTTCAGGAGTTTCAATAGGACACAATCTTCCATAATGGGTATAATGCACATCCCTGACTTCAAAACCGGCACGTTCACGGGATAATCCACCCGGCCCAAGTGCAGAGAGCCTGCGTTTATGGGTCATTTCAGCAAGTGGATTGGTCTGGTCCATAAATTGTGACAACTGGTTTGTCCCGAAAAATGAATTGATTACGGAAGACAATGTTTTGGCATTGATCAGGTCTGTAGGATGAAAGACTTCATTATCCCTGACATTCATTCTTTCCCTGATGGTGCGTGCCATCCGTGCCAGTCCTACACCGAACTGATTAGCTAATTGTTCACCAACGGTACGAATTCTTCTGTTACTGAGATGATCAATATCATCAACTTCTGCTTTAGAATTGATAAGTTCGATCAGGTATTTGATGATGGCAATGATATCATCTTTGGTTAAGGTCTTGATGTCTTCATTGATATCAATTTTTAGTTTTTTATTCAAACGGTATCGTCCAACTTCTCCAAGATCGTATCGCTTATCAGAAAAGAAAAGGTTGTCAATGACTTCGCGTGCAGTTGCTTCATCAGGAGGTTCAGAACTGCGCAATTGTCTGTAGATATAAACAACAGCTTCTTTTTCAGAGTTACAAGGATCTTTATAAAGCGTGTTATATATGATAGCGTAATCTGAAGTTTTAGATTTTTCCCTGTGAACCAGGATGGTTTTTGATCCGGAATCAATGATGGTTTGTATGTGCTCAGGTTTGATTATTGTTTCCCTGTCAAGGATCACTTCATTTCTCTCAATGGAAACAACTTCTCCAGTATCCTCATCAACAAAATCTTCTACCCATGATCTGAGTACCCTTGCAGCTAGTTTACGTCCTACAACTTTTTTCAAGGCCGTTTTATTTGCTTTGATTTCTTCAGCGAGATCAAATATTTCAAGTATTTCTTTATCGCTTTCAAAACCTATAGCCCTTAGCAGTGTTGTAACCGGAAGCTTCTTTTTTCTGTCAATGTAAGCAAACATGACAGAATTGATATCGGTGGCAAATTCCATCCATGATCCTTTAAAAGGAATGATACGGGCAGAATACAATTTGGTTCCGTTTGCATGTAGGCTTTGACCAAAGAAAACGCCTGGTGACCTGTGCAGTTGTGAAACTACAATACGTTCAGCACCGTTGATCACAAAAGAGCCTTTAGGGGTCATATATGGTATTGGTCCAAGCCAAACATCCTGAATGGTGGTTTCGAAATCCTCATGTTCAGGATCAGTACAATATAATTTGAGCTTGGCTTTAAACGGGACGGAATACGTAAGCCCCCTTGATAGACATTCCTCAATGGAATACCTTGGCATGTCAATGGAATAGTCCATAAATTCCAGTACGAAATTGTTTCGTGTGTCTGAAATAGGAAAGTTTTCATTGAAAACTTTAAAAAGCCCTTCATTTTTTCTTTTTTCCAAAGTTGTATCCAGCTGCAAAAAATCTCTGAAGGATTTTAATTGCACATCAAGAAAATCCGGATAATCAAGCTGATTTTTTGTTGTTGAGAAAGAATATCTCTGGTTATTTATTACTGACATTTACATTGGATTAGTTAAGAAAATACAAAACAACGAAAGGTTTAAAACCAGAATTCTGATTTTAAACCTAAAAACTGTAAAAAAAGTGGCATTATTTAAGCTCCACTTCAGCGCCTTCTTCTTCGAGCGATGATTTGATTTGCTCGGCATCTTCTTTAGATACGCCTTCTTTTACAGGAGCGGGTGCACTATCAACAAGGGCTTTTGCTTCTTTTAGCCCTAATCCGGTTATTTCTTTTACGAGTTTAATGATTTTCAGCTTGGCTTGTCCAGCTGAGTTGAGAACCACATCAAATTCAGTTTGTTCTGCTTCTGCTGCTGCTTCTCCACCAGCCGGAGCTGCGACAACAGCAGCGGAAGCAGCCGGTTCGATACCATGTTCTTCTTTCAGGATGTCAGCAAGTTCATTGACATCTTTTACCGTTAAGTTTACTAACTCTTCAGCTAATTTTTTTAAATCTGCCATTTTCCTATAAATTTTAAATAATATTCAATTAATAAATTACGATTCTTTTTCGGCCAGTGCTTTAGTAAGCCCGGCAATAGTTTGACCAGCACTCTGGAGTTGAGCCACAAGTGTTTTTGAAGGTGATTGCAACAGGAGTATAATGTCTCCGATCAGTTCTTCTTTGGATTTGAGGCCTGCGAGGACATCAAGTTGATCTTCTCCAATAAAGATACGTTCAGTAGCATAAGCACCTTTCAATCGAGGCTTCTCATGGTTTTTGACAAACGCTTTAATAATTTTGCCAGGAGCATTGGCTGTGTTTGCAAACATTACAGTGGTATTTTCTTTGAGCAGATCATATAGCTCATCAAAATCACCATCAGCTTTGTCCAACGCCCTTTTAAATAAAGTGTTTTTAACCATGGTAAGCTTCACCTCTTTCTCGTGACATTGTTTTCGGAGATCAGTAGTTTCTTCAGCATCCAAACCTTTTGTATCAGTAAGGTAAAAATGATCGAAACGATTTATCTCTTCAGTTAGAATGTCGATCTGTTTGTTTTTGTCTTCTCTTGTTTTCATAGAAGTAAAGTCTTAAAAAAATTTATAACAAAGACTTTGTGTCAATTTGAATTCCCGGGCTCATTGTACTTGATATATACACACTTTTCATGTAAGTACCTTTTGAGGATGCCGGTTTTAATTTGGCAATCGTTTGAGCAATTTCTTTTGCATTTTCACGAATTTGCTCAGGTGTAAAAGATACTTTACCGATTCTGGTATGAATGATGCCATATTTATCCACTTTAAAATCGATTTTACCTTTTTTGACTTCTTCAACGGCTTTTCCGATTTCCATAGTGACAGTCCCACTTTTTGGGTTAGGCATCAAACCACGAGGTCCGAGAATACGACCGAGCCGTCCGATTTTAGCCATTACAGGTGGCATTGTGATAATCACATCCATATCAGTCCAACCTTCCTGAATTTTTCCGATATATTCATCAAGGCCAACATAATCGGCACCTGCATTTTTGGCTTCTTCTTCTTTCTCGGGTGTACACAATACAAGCACTTTCACCTCTTTACCGGTACCGTGTGGTAAGGTTGTAATTCCACGTACCATTTGGTCGGCTTTACGGGGATCTACCCCTAGCCTGAAATCCATATCCACAGAAGCATCAAACTTGGTTGTAGAAACATCTTTTACCAGTTCAGCAGCTTCGCTAATTGGATATTTTTTCCCGGCTTCGAGTTTGTCGGTAGCCTGTTTTCTGTTTTTTGTCATTTTTCCCATGTCAAGTCACGCTATAATTTTTAATTATCAAACGGGGAATTACCTTTTACAAGAATTCCCATACTACGAGCCGTACCAGCAACCATTTTCATTGCTGATTCAACAGTAAAACAATTAAGGTCCACCATTTTATCTTCAGCAATTGCTTTAACCTGATCCCAGGTTACCGATCCCACTTTTGTGCGGTTTGACTCTGGAGAACCCTTTTTCAGCTTGCTGGTTTCAAGCAATTGGACGGCAGCCGGAGGTGTTTTTACAACAAAATCAAAAGATTTATCGCCATACACTGTTATAATAACAGGTAACACTTTACCGGCTTGTTCTTGTGTACGTGCGTTGAATTGCTTGCAAAACTCCATGATATTCACCCCCTTGGCGCCCAATGCCGGGCCAACAGGTGGAGATGGATTTGCAGCACCACCACGTATTTGCAATTTGATCAGGGCCTCTACTTTTTTAGCCATAATTTTACTCTTTTTCTACTTGCATGAAACTCAATTCCAATGGTGTTTTTCTGCCGAAAATTTTCACCATTACTTTCAGTTTTTTCTTATCTTCGTGAACCTCTTCTATGGTGCCTTTGAAACCATTAAAGGGCCCGTCAATTACTTTCACTGATTCGTTTACATAAAACGGAATGTTGATTTCTTCTTCTTGTTCAGCTAGTTCATCAACTTTGCCAAGAATCCGATTCACTTCCGATTCTCTCAGGGGTACGGGATCGCCGGACTGAGTTCCGAGGAAGCCGATCACGTTTGTAATGTTTTTAATGATATGCATAATTTCACCGTCAAGGTCAGCTTCGATAAGGACATATCCCGGGAAATGGTTTCTTTCCTTGGATATTTTTTTACCGTTTCTGACCTGGTAGTATTTTTCCATGGGAATAAGAACATTGCTAACTTTGTGCTGTAATTCCCTGCGGGCAATTTCGGTTTCGAGATATTCCTTTACTCTTTTCTCTTTTCCGCCAATTGCCCGGATAACATACCATTTATTATTTCCTACATCAGTCATGCTAACACGCGAATCAATGAGTTAAAAAATACTGTAAATGAGCTCCAGCACGTTTTTAAATGAAACATCCATCAAATAAACAATAAGTGCAATTATTACGGAAGCAACCATTACTACTAATGCGCTATTTT